>CAMDSG010000136.1 GCA_945907055.1 Bifidobacterium breve
GGACAGTTCCTCTACTCAGTTGCGTATCGACTGACCGGCAATCAAGAGGACGCGAGAGACATCGTGCAGGAATCGCTTCTGCGGGTGCGTCGCGGACTCGAGACATATACGCCAGGAACGCTCGAGGGATGGTTGGCTCGCATCGTGACAAATGTTTTTCTTGATGACGTGCGCAAGCGCAGGCGACGACCCACCAGCGCGCTCCCAGAGAACCCCGACCTAGTACTCCCGCCGAGTGCATCTGCGGATGATGTCTCAAGAGCATCTGGGCTCTCCGCAGAGATTCAGCAAGCGATTAATTCACTCCCCGAAGATTTTAGAGTCGCGGTTGTTCTCTGCGATGTAGCCGATCAATCGTATGAAGAGATATCTGCGAGTCTCGGCGTACCGGTCGGCACAGTACGTTCGCGTATTCATCGTGGGAGGCGTCTCCTTCGAAGTGCGTTAATTGAGTCTGGGGTGATGGAGTGAGTACCGGTGCACCAATGAACCCTGCAGAACTCTTCGATCTAGCGTCTGCATATCTCGATGGTGAGATGAGCATTGAGGAATCAACCTCATTTGAGTCAGAGCTTGACGCGTCGCCCGAGTTGAGCGACGAACTCCTCAAAACAACGGAACTGCGTGGTCTACTGCGCGCTAATGGCCACGAAGTAATGCCCGCCGGGATGCTCAACCTCATAATTGCTGTAGTGGGCGCTGCTGAAGACCTCCCCAGCGGGCTCAACGCCGATGCAGGGGAGAGCGAATCCGCGAGTGAAGTCGTAACGATTAGTGAGAGGTCTAGATCGCAGCGACGAGTCGTAAAGTGGTTTGCTGGAGTCGCCGCTGCTGCGTGCCTCGTTGTCGTGGTTGGTATGCCGACCACTGGGTCAGTATCTCCACCAATCGCCGCATCAGTGCAGACTCACGCAGCGCGATCAAGTCTCGACGAACCCGCTGTTGAGAAGATGTCGGCAGTCTCAGTCAGCGCAGGATTCTTAAGATGAATCGATCGCATGCGCAATCGCGAAGAAACAGCCAACAAAACAAGACCACAAGCATGAGCGGTCGATCCTTGTTCTCTCGATTGCCATTAGGGGTATTTCTGGTAGGCGTTGGGTCCTTCATGGCGTTGAGTGCTGCGTCGTCAGGAGCCGGTGCGAGTATCGCCATTGATCTGGATAACCCACTAGGGGCTGCCCAAGACGCGGCCTTGTCGCATTCATACGACGCGACATTGACAACTACTTGGCTCTCGCAGGGCGGATTAAGGACGCGCAGAATTACTGTAAATGCGAATGGCGAACGGGTCTCCGTGTTAGGTGAACGAAAGTTGCTCTCCTCGGGATCGCTGCGAGCAGTTCAGCGCGGGGGTAGTTGGCACTCAATCTGGACAACCCCTGTAACTCTTCGTGGCCCCGCTTTATCTAAAAAGTATGTTGTGACACTCGGCGGTCCCTCTACCGTTGCAGGGCGTGCCACTACTCAGGTAGTTATTGCCGATCGCAGAGGGCGTCTGCGAGATCTCATCGACATTGATTCCGAGAATGGATTGATGCTCCGCAGAGAGCAGCGGGACGAAAGAGGAGAGACGCTGCGGATCACAGTATTCGAGAAGATCAGCGTAATGAATGAAGCCGAGCAATCGCCCGGCGTGCTCAAGCCTGGTGCGACGCCCCCCGGTGGAGCGAAGCCTGCTAAGTCAAAGGATGCGAGTGCCGCCCCGCGTACTGCCCTCACCGTTGATGCCCCATTTGTGCTTTTTAGGCGCCTCCCTGGCGGATTCACGCTTGTTGGAAAATACGTAGCACAAGGGAATGGACGTGAACTTTTTTACTCCGACGGATTGAACAGCGTCTCAGTATTTGAGTGGGAGGGCTCGATAGAGCCAGGTTCCTTGCCCTCCGGCGGAGAATGGCACCGTGCTCCTAATGGCGAGATGCGCAGTTATGACTCTCCAGTTGGAATTGTGAGCGTCTGGGATGCCGACGGTATGACATTTACAGTCGTGAGTGAAGCAACTGCACTTGAGACGGCTCGAATCGTTGCGGCTCTCCCACAGGACACAAAGACTGAAGGGTTCGAGAGGATCAGCAGATTCTTGGTCGGGCCGTTTAGTTGGGGTTAAGCCAAAAAACTCAAGCAGCCAAAACTAAAGCAGACGAACTTAAAGGGTGATGTTCAAGATGAGCTTTGAACGCATGCCTAAGGCTTGAATAGAGCAGATTCGCAGCGGTGGTCTATCTCTGGCCTAGGTGGCTGCCAGTCGTCGATCGCGTAGAATTCGTCGTCGCTCCCGCTCGGAGGTGCCACCCCATACTCCATGCTCTATGCGGTAGGTAAGCGCATACTCGCGGCACGCTTCCTTTACTGGGCACTCACCACAGATGCGCCTGGCCTTATCAACACCAACACCATCGGATGGGAAGAACATGCCTGGCGCATGGTCGCGGCAGAGGCCGTCGGCCATCCAAGGCTGTGTCGTCTCCGGTGGAGCCTGATTGGTAGCTGAATTTACGTTGTTTTGCGGCACCTTGTTTTGTCTCTGGGTAGTTGCGGTTTGATTCATAGTTATCTCTTTAACGCCTGGAGGCCTGATGGGGTTCCCGATCCTCAGTAATTCTTAGGCGCTCTTGCTTCTGGGCCTCCCGACGCATTCCCCCAACACCCAAATCTAAATAAGACGGGGTTAGTTAAGACGGGGTTACTTAAAATGGCGTTAGTAATGGCGCGATTGACAACTAATGACATACTCAAGTCATAGGTATGCGAGTGAAATATCGTCGTCTCGGGTATTGGGGCCGAAACAATCTCCACCTCTCCGGAACGATTCTGCCCTTTTCAGCGTTAATTTCCGCGATGGAGAATGTTTGTTACCTAAGTATTGACAAAGCAGAGGTAACACCACCGCTGAGACTGCAGTCTCAATCCCAACTCTCTAAATGTTCCGTAAGACGATTACTCAAAAATAATATGGAGGATCCAAATGAGCGCTGACTTCGACGATTCAGACTCCAGCAACTCACAAGATTTCGAGCCATCGGAGATGCCCGATCCTCTAGAGAGCAGCGAGGGTTGGTGGGTTGAGGATGACTACTCACAGGGCGTTGACGGCTCGGAGCCAGTATTCGAGCCTGAGGCATGGGCTCCGCCCAGCACCGCCCCACTCTTAGGTGCGGTATCAGACCAGGTGGCACCGATCCCCAACACCGCTCCATCTTCGGCCGGACGCGGGCGTCAGTTTGTTGTTGGGATAGTGGTCGGTGCGCTTATTGGTGGCGCAGTCGGTGGAGGGGTAGCCGCACTTGTCTCGCGCGGGGATACACAGATAATCACTCAGCCAAATCCGGTCGTCAACGAGGTACGCAATACATCTCGCCTTGCTATTGCCCAAGATATTCAGGGAATCGTCGCGCGTGTGGAGCCTGCCGTGGTAGCGATACGCACCGGCGCTGCAGTCGACGAGGGACTATTCACGGGGAGAGGACCATCCTCTGGTGGCGAGGGGACAGGTTTTGTAATCTCATCTGATGGCATCATCGTCACTAACAGCCACGTCATCGATGGTGCGGACGGGCGTATTGAGGTTGTCTTTAATGACGGTACTGTTCGCAAGGCAACAGTTCTTGGTGACAGCCCGGAGCTAGACCTAGCAGTAGTACAGGCCGCGAATGTCTCAGGCCTCCCGATCGCTCGACTCGGTAGCAGCGACGAACTAGTTGTCGGTGATGACGTCGTCGCAATCGGTAATGCTCTCGCCCTCGATGGAACTCTAAGTGTGACGCGCGGAATCATCTCAGCGAAGGGTCGAACTGTCTCAACAACTGCAAGTACGAGTCTCTTGAACATGCTCCAGACCGATGCTGCGATTAACCCAGGTAACTCGGGTGGTCCGCTTCTTAACTCACGGGGCGAGGTAATCGGTATCAATACCGCTATTGCAGATCCGGGCGACTCGCAGAATGTTGGTTTTGCAATCGCTATTGACTCCGCTCGTCCGATCATTGATCAACTCCGAGCAGGTAAAGAGATTGAGCTCGCTTACCTTGGAATTCAGAGCAAGACGGTGACCCCTGCCATAGCGAAGGAACTCAATCTCGCAACTCAGACAGGTGCAGTCATCGTGAAAGTGACCCCTGGGACTGGAGCCGCTGATGCAGGGCTGAAGGTCAATGATGTAATCGTTGCAGTCGGCTCTCAAGAGGTTCGAAGAGCAGATGATGTCGGCTCCGCTATTCGTGGGCAGAGCCCAGGGGCGACGCTAAAGATCACTGTTGAGAGAGATGGAGCTCGCAAGGTCATCGAGGTGAGACTCGGGGCGGTACCGCTCAGCGAAATTGGTTAAAGATGGCGATGCTCTAGAAGAACACCTGCATGCTTTGGTCGGCTCAGCCTCTGATCCCCCTAAATTGCTCTGCTTATGTGCTCATCTCATCTTTTGCTAGAGCCCGACGTAGGGGAGCAACCCTGCGAGCGCATAGGGTAAGGAGATAAGAGGGCTGTTGCCAGCCTCAGAGATGACTAAAGCGGGAGCTAGAGAATATGGCTATGGATCAGGATCAAGTTGAGCAATCACAACCGGTAGGCCACGTTCGCGTCGTCTACTTGGGACCAGTTGCACCCCACTGGGAAGTAGTTGAGGTATTCGGCGATAGCCGCACCATTAGTGAGTTTCGCCAGCGCGCGCTTGCCCGCCTGCAGCTCCTTCCCCCGCACGACCCTCAGTGCAGACGCAACCGCGAGCGAGTTGTTCGCGATGCAGAGCGAGAGCGGTTGATCCTTCAGTGGGATCTCGGGTACGAGGAGAACTAACTCTCTAACGAGTAGCACCGGATCCAAAAGGATCGAGACTGCTCGTAGAAGATAGAACTTATGCCGAAGTCATGAGTCTGGAGTTATGAGTCTGGAGTTATGAGTCTGGAGTTATGAGTTTGGCTTAACTACTTCTGCTCGTTCTTGTCAGGGTGGTTTCCTGTAACCATGAACTCGACCCGCTCCGCGATAGTTACTGCATGGTCGGCCATACGTTCGTAGTGACGACC
>CAMDSG010000137.1 GCA_945907055.1 Bifidobacterium breve
GTTGTAATAGGTATCGCCGGATCAGTCGCCGCAGGAAAGTCGACCTTCGCTGCAGCGTTAGTAGAGGGTCTCAGCGAGTATCAAGTAGAGGTAGTCGGCACGGATGGTTTTTTGTTTCCAAATGCCGTGCTTGCTGAGCTGCAATTAGAGGCGCGAAAAGGATTTCCAGAGTCGTATGACGAGAGTGCAGTCGTCTCCTTCATAGGTGCGCTGCACAGAGGCGATGAATCTGCATCAGTCCCCGTGTATTCACATACTGCTTATGACGTAGTAGCAGGCGAACTTCGCGTAATTGGCTCACCAGACATCTGCATCATTGAGGGTGTCAACGCACTCCAGTTTGCTAATCACCTTGATCTTGCTATCTATTTGGATGCAGATGAATCAAACCTCATCAACTGGTATGCGACACGCTTCTCAGAGATATGTGATGCCGCTATAGACGATCCAACCTCTTTCTACAGCGGTTGGTCATTGTTCCCAGAGAGCGAGCGCAGGGAGATGGCCGAGAGTTTTTGGTATGGAATTAATCACCCGAATCTTCTGGAATGCATTGCTCCTTCTGCCGCGCATGCAGACCTAGTGGTTCGAAAAGCACACGACCACTCAATAGCCAGTGTGGAGTGGAGGGCGTGAGCATTACACTCCGCTCAGGGAGCCTCGAATGCACCTCTGCACCTGAGCTTGGAGTGCCGATTCTCTCCTTCAAGCACCGAGGTCATGAGTTGTTCGCTCCCTCGACTGGCGTTGATATTCACTCTGTCGACGGGATGAGGGGGATGCCGATCCTCGCCCCTTGGGCCAATCGACTGCGAAGCAATGAATACTCAGCTCTTGGCGTATCAGTCGATCTCGCAGGGCTTGAGATTGAACGCGACATGAATGGATTACCTCTACATGGCACACTTGCTGGACGCGGGGACTGGAGAGTCACTCATTCAACATCTAGTAGTTGTGCACTCGAGATTGATCTTCAAGCGGACGAACTCACCTTCTCGGCGTCTCCGTTCGCCGCGCTTATTCAAGTTGAGTTGAAGTTAACGGATTCAACTCTCTCAGTTATAACGACGCTCGTCGCCTCTGGTGAATCGAAGGTGCCAGCGTGTTTTGGCTGGCATCCGTACCTTGAGATCTCGGACATGCGTCGCCAAGATTTGCTACTCCGCTATCCCGCTGCGGTGCGCGTGGCGCTTGATGATCGCGGACTCCCAACCCAAGAGCAATCAGAGCAGCCTGCAATTGAAGGGCTATTGGGCGAACGATTGGCCGATGACCTGTTGCTGCTCGGCGATGATCGTGAATTTGTGATCGAGAGTAGAGAGCGACGGCTTGGCCTCAATGTGAGTACCGGTTATGAAGCGCTACAAATCTGGATACCCAAAGGTGAGCGGTTCATCTGTGCTGAGCCCATGGTTGCTGCTGGTGCGGGGTTAAGCGACGGCGTCTTCCCGGTCGCAGAACCAGGTAGGCCGTATCGGGCTGAGTTCAGTCTCGAAGTAACTGATATCTAGCAATCAATGCGGCGCTTGATGCGTCAGTGCCTACGCTGATACCCGAACCCTCAAGCTCAGCAATTAGGTCCGTGGCGAGACTCTTCCCGAGAGCGACTCCCCATTGATCAAAAGAATCGATGCCCCATATAAAACCCTGGATAGCAACTTTGTGCTCATAGAGCGAGAGCAACTGCCCGAGCGTAAACGGATTCAGCGACTCAATCATCAGAACACTCGATGGATGGTTGCCCGGAAATGTTTTATGCGGGATAAGCGCTGCCTCTTCCCCCGAGTCCGCTACCTCTTGAGATGTAAGCCCAAAAGCGAGTGCCTCTGCCTGCGCTACTCCGTTGGCAAAGAGCATGTCTTGATGGTTCCCAAAAGGCTCTGCTGCGCGCGCAACGAGAATGAAGTCGACTGGAACATTTACGGTTCCTTGGTGAAGGAGTTGAAGAAAAGCGTGCTGAGCATCGGTGCCCGCTGCGCCCCATACAATCGGTGCAGTTGGAACTGATACTTGCTCTCCGTTATTAGTAACTGATTTGCCGTTGCTCTCCATCTCAAGTTGCTGTAGGTGAGCCGGTAGGGCAGCAAGATCACGAGCATATGGAATAACCGCGTGAGACTGCGCTCCATCGAAGTCGATTGACCAGATACCAACAAGAGCCATTAACGCTGGAAGATTTGTCTCAAGCGGTGCGTTGAGTGCGTGCTGATCCATGGCATGCATTCCACCTAGAAACTCTCGGAATGCTTTTGGTCCAATAGCAATCATGACGGGTAGGCCTATTGCAGATGCAACGGAGAAACGCCCGCCTACCCAATCCCAGAATCCGAAAGTGAGAGCAGCTTTAATCCCAAATCCCTCTACTGCATCGAGGTTTGTAGATACCGCGACAAAGTGACTTGAGACTGCATCATCTCCAAGCGAAGCTGTTACCCACGAGCGCGCCTCCTGAGCGTTAGAGATTGTCTCAGTGGTCGTAAATGTTTTTGAAGCAACGATGAAGAGCGTCTCAGCAGGGTCGAGCCCATCAACGGCGGCATGCAGATCAGCACCGTCAACGTTTGAGATAAATCTCATTGTGAGATCGGGCGATACAAAAGGTCGCAGTGCATCGGTTACAAAACGTGGCCCTAGATGTGATCCGCCGATCCCAATGTGGATCACATTTCGGATCTGCTTGCCGGTTGCCCCGGTATGGCGGCCCGAGCGCACGGCCTCGGAGAACTCAGTCATCGCGTCAAGCACTTCATGAACCTGAGGAACGACATTCTCTCCATCGACCTCAATAACGGAGCCTCGAGGTGCCCGCAGCGCTGTGTGTAGAGCGGGCCTGTTCTCAGTTGTGTTGACGCGTGCGCCTGTCATCATCGCCTTTAGCTTCTCGGCGACGCCCTCCTGCTCCGCTAGAGCGATGAGCAGGTTGAGGCTCTCAGGCGTGATCCGGTGCTTTGATATATCTAGATAAACGCCCTCAGCCTCGGCGGTTAGTTGATCGAGGCGTGCAGGGTCTTTGGCAAATAGGTCGCGAAGGTGGACCCCACGAAGAGTTGCATGATGATTTAGAAGATTTACCCACGCAGGGGATTCGGAGAGTTTCACATCGGAGACGATACCGGCGGAGGAGGCCCCCTAGGGCCGTCTAACCTCTCACCTGTGATTCGTGTTGCATACCTAGGACCCGAGGGCACCTTCACCGAGGAGGCCCTGCGCACTCAGGCAGATCTTGTCGCGGGCGAGACCATCCCGGTGCGTTCGGTCCCAGAGGTCTTCTCGACTGTCGAGCGAGGTGACGCCGAACTTGGGCTCGTGCCGATCGAGAACGCAATTGAGGGTGCAGTAGCCCTAACTCTTGATGTGCTTGCCTTCGAGAGCGAGTTATTAATTCAGCGTGAAGTGGACCTGCCGATCTCTCTAAATCTCTGTGCGCGCCCGGGTACGACTCTGCGCGATGTTCGAAGCATCCTGACAATGCCTATGGCAGTGGGGCAGTGCCGCGAGTGGCTTGAGCGTAAGTTGCCAGGCGTTGAGGTTCGCGCTGCTAACTCCACAGCGGAGGCGGCTCAAGAGGTTTCACGTTCACGCAAAACTGGGATTGCGGCAATCGCAAATGCTGGTGCTGCAAAGAAGTATGGCCTTAAAAATCTTGCAACCGCCATCGAGGACCACGACCGCAATCAAACACGCTTCGTTTTGCTGGGGCGTGGAGTACCTGCCCCTACCGGTCACGACCGCACAAGCATTGTCTGCTTTCAGCGCTCAGACCGCCCGGGATCTTTATTAGCGATGCTTCAAGAGTTCGCAGCGCGCACAATCAACCTCACAAAAGTCGAGTCACGCCCCACTAAGCACACTCTCGGCGATTATTGCTTCTTCATAGATTTTGAGGGGCATGTCTCTGACCCACTCGTTGCTGACTGTCTGCGCACACTTGCTGCGAAGCAGGCAAAGGTAAAATTCTTAGGTTCGTATCCGGTAGCAGGGAGCGGTGCAGTTGCGCGCCGTAGTGCAGCCGGAAAATCATGGCGCGACGCCAATAGTTGGGTCAATGCTCTACAGGCGCAGGTTCGTAGTGAAGACGAGTAGTGAAGACGAGTAGTGCATAAAAATAATGAGGCAGATTCAGCATGATTGATGTTAAACGGCTTCGAGAGGAGCCTGAGTACCGCCGCGGTATAGAGCGCAAACGTGTTCGCCCTGGGCTAATCGATGAGCTTCTTGCAGCGGAAGAGATTCGCCGCAGCCTGCTATCCGAGGTCGAGGAACTGCGTGCTGAGCAGAATGCTGCCTCGAAAGAGATTGGGCGAGCCGCAGCCGATGAGCGTGCCGAGCGCATCGCAGCTGCAGCAGTACTCAAAGAGCGCCTCACTACTCGCGAGCCTCATCTTGCTGAGGCCGAGGCATCGGTACGCGCACTTGCGCTTCAGATTCCGAACCCTGCATCGCCAGAGGTACCGGACGGTGGCGAGGATGATGGTGTAGTGCTCCGAACTATCGGAGGAACTCCTGGCCCGCCGCCACTTGATCACGCAGCACTTGGCGAGTCTCTTGGATTTGTAGATTCAGATCGCGGAGCAGAGGCGAGCGGTTCTCGTTTTGCATATCTAATGGGCGAGGCTGTCCTCCTTGAACTCGCTCTCGTGCAATGGGTTATGTCTCAACTCGCCGCCGATGGCTTTACGCCTGTCATTCCTCCAGTACTCGTGCGCGAGCAGACGATGGAGGAGGCGGGCTTCTTCCCGACCGACCGCAGCCAGGTATATGCACTCCCTGAGGACGAACTCTTTCTAGTCGGCACAAGCGAGGTTCCACTCTCGGCACTCCATCGCGGCGATCTCTTCTATGCCGATGCCCTCCCACTGAGGTATGGCGGATACTCAACTTGCTTCAGGCGCGAGGCCGGCACATATGGCAAGGACACTCGCGGCATATTCCGCGTTCACCAGTTCGACAAGGTAGAGATGTTCGTATGGGCCCACCCGGATCGCTCCAACGAAGAGCATGAGCGCATCCTCGC
>CAMDSG010000138.1 GCA_945907055.1 Bifidobacterium breve
CTAATGATGGAGCGCGAACTAGGTGACACGCAGTTTGATGAGGAGTCCGGCGAAGGGGACACGATCGCAATCGAGCGCGAACGCGACCTTTTAATCTCGGCCAAGGCGCGTGAGACCGTCGAGGAGATTGATCGGGCGATCTCTCGTATGGAGGCAGGAACCTACGGAGTATGCGTGCCGAGCGGGGTGCGCATTCCCTTCGAGCGCCTCGATGCTATGCCGTTTGCAGAGGCCTGTGTCTTCTGTAGAAACAGGGTGGAGAGGCATCGCTGATCAAGTGACCCCACCTGTTCGCCAGAGCGGAACTCGCCTATTAGCAGCGCTCATTGTCGCTGCAGTAGTGATTGTTGATGCCGGGACAAAGATTTGGGCGGTCGCTGCGCTCTCCGATGGCCCCATCTATTTGCTCCACTACTCAATTGGTTTTGTACTGGCCCGCAATACTGGTGCAGCGTTTAGTCTCGCTAGGTCTGCAACGCCTCTGCTCGCTCTCCTTGCGATCGGGGCCACTGTGGTACTAGCTCGAACTGTCGCAAGAGTCTCAGACAAGGTTCTTGTGGTGGGGCTGTCCCTGTTTCTCGGTGGTGCGCTCGGAAATCTTGTAGACCGCTTGACTCGGGCTCCGGGGTTTCTAAGAGGTGGTGTTATTGACTTTGTGAAAGTTGGGCCGTGGCCTCTTTTCAATGTCGCAGATAGTGCGATAACAATTGGTGCAGTATTGGTTGTGGTAGCAGTGATTCGTGACAGACCAATGAATGCTGTGGAGACGGAGAAGAGCACATGATCGAGTCATATGAAGTCCCCGCAACCCTCGCCGGCGAGCGCGTTGATCGCGCAGTCGCGCTCCTGACCGGCTGGACCCGTGTAGATGTTCAAGAACTAATTAAGCGTAAGAGTGTTCTTGTTGATGGGAAGAAGGTGATCAAGAGCCGTCGACTCGAGGAGGGCGAGATCGTTGAGCTTCTTGCCGAGCCCGAGCCCGTTGGTCTGCCGGCGGCTGAGGACATACCGATTGTTGAGCGCTGGTCCGACGAGGACGTAATCGTCATCTCTAAGCCTGCTGGACTCGTTGTGCACCCTGGCGCAGGTAATCCAGACGGAACTCTCGCGAATGCACTGCTTTTCCACCATCCAGAGTTGGCAGAGGTGGGCGAACCAACCCGCCCTGGAATCGTGCATCGCCTCGACCGCGATACAAGTGGGCTAATGCTCGTTGCAAGAACCCAGCGCGCATACGACGGACTTGTAGCACAGCTCTTTAACCATGAGGTTGAGCGCCGATACATCGCACTTGTATGGGGCGTGCCGGATGCTCCTCGCGGTGTCATAGATGCCCCAATTGGTAGGTCTGTGCGAATACCGACGCGCATGGCAGTTAGAGAGGGAGGGCGCGCGGCCCGCACTCACTACGAAGTAATGGAGTCTTTCCCTGAGAAGGGCGTGACTCTTCTTGAATGCACCCTAGAGACTGGACGCACTCATCAGATCCGTGTTCATGTCGCAGCGATCGGACACCCGGTAGTGGGCGACGGAGCATACGGAGGGCGTAGATCATCGCTCGTTATGGATCGCCCATTCCTGCACGCAGCAGCTCTCGCATTTGATCATCCGGTTACCGGTGAGCGAATTGAGATACAGGAGCCATTGACTCCAGACCTCGCTGCAGTCCTTACAGGGCTGAGTAGAGAATTATCAGGCGAGGAAACGCTCGAAGCCACTTAATGGATGCGCCTGGCCATCGTCGTCGATGATCACGCCAGTTGCGTTGTGGGCGTTCAAGACCTCGGCACCATCTTTAGGGTCAAGGAAATAAAGTGCCTTTGCTAGTACCTCAGCGCTGGTTGCATCCTTGGCGATCACAGTAACGCTGCGCCCTGATCCTTGAGAGGGTTGGCCACTGCGCGGATCAATCAGATGATGGCGTCGCTCTCCGCCGCTACTCCGGAACCGTCGAGTGCGCGCACTCGTTGCTACGCCCCCTGATGCGAGAGCAATTACTAATCCTGGGGAGTCCTGAAGGCCGATACTCCAGCTACTGATTGCTCCACTATTTTCTGCAGGATTCTCTGGCGATTCGATCGTCTCCGAGGGGAGTGGGCTGCTATCCATCGGTGGCGCTTCTCCGATCACTCGAAGATCTCCGCCAAGAGATATGCATACGCCTCTAGCGCCGGCGCTCATTAGTTCCATCGCTACAAGGTCAGCAGCTCGACCCTTTCCTATGCCCCCGAGGTCGATATGAACGCCCTCAGGGAGCATCACGCTGCGGACTATGGGGTCGAGGATTATGGAGCCGCATCCCGGAGCAGGCTTAGGTGAAGTTGTGTCTCGGGGGAGAGCAGTGCGATCTGAGCCACTCTCATCGGAGGCGGCGGGGGTATCGAGGCCACCCTCAAAGTCTGAGCGGTAGCCGGCGCTGCGGATGGCGTCATAGACAGTGGGGTCGAATGCGCCCTTAGTGGAGAGCGAGGCAGCTACCGCAAGTTCGATGATCTCGAATGACTCACGCGAGAGGATTACTCTGCGGTCTGGAAGGTGGTTAAGGGACTCCAACTCGCTACTCGCTCGGAATCGACTCCATAGGGACTCAAGATTCTCTATGCGTGCCTCTGCGAGGTCTAAGAGGCTCTCGTCGCCGCCATTGAGGATTACCTCAACATCGGTCCCCATCGCCCGCCACTCTCGCTTCAGGAGCCCAGGTGCAAATTTTGGGCTAGCGGGTGAACTGGGCATTCTCGATTCCTTAGTAGTCCTTGCTAATTGCATCAGGCTCCGAGGTTCTTCTAGTCGTCATCTAGGGCGTCGTCATCTAGCGGGTCGTCTGAACCATGACCTCCGTCACTATCTCCATCGTGGTCATCAAAGGAGGTTGATGTTGTAGTCGGGTCCCCCGAACCTGGAGAAGGATTCACCGGCACTGGGTCTCTGTTGGAGGTGTCAGATGGAGCATTGACTACTGGCTTCGCACCAGAGCCACCACTCCTCGAACTACTCGAAGAATTGGATCCGGGAGTCAAGGTGGCTCCGCTGGGAGTCCCTAAATCAGGGCTAGAGGAGACGCCGGTTGCTCCATCAACTGACGATGAAGGGTCGGCGCCTCCTTGCCTCGAATTAGGACCTAATTTGCTTAGGTCAACCGGTCCGTACTCGCCTGCCTTCCGGGCGTCGTTGGCCAGCCCGCCTACTGCTCCAGCTGCTAATGCTCCGGATATAACTACAGCACTGATCGTGCTAGCAATGGCGAGAGGGCGTTTGAACTGCATCTAAGTGGGGAAGATCAGTCGTCGTCTTCGTCGTCGTCGTCATCGGAGTCTTCGTCGTCATCGGAGTCGTCGTCATCGGAGTCGTCGTCTTCATCGGAGTCGTCGTCGTCATCCTCGTCATCGTCATCGAAGGTGGTCGAGGTGGTGTTGTCGTCATCAAAGTCGCCGTCATCGTCATCGAACTCATCGTCTGATCCATTGTCATCGAAGGTTGTCGATGTTGGGTTCGGCACGGTCGTTGTTGTGGGGTCTACGCCGGTGACTCCAGAAACGCCAGTCTCGCCGGTCGCTCCAGTCTCGCCGGATACTCCAGATACGTCGGTAATGATCGCAGTATTAGGAGACTTGGGGCCCGAGTCGCTAAGTGCGCCGGCTGCGAGGCCACCGGCGGTGATGGCGATGATCGTGGATCCAATTATTGCTAGGAGGCGGTTGGGTTGCATTTTGGGCTTCTCTCTGTTGTTGGGGATTGGGGTTCTGTGCTCTTAATTGGTATTCAGACTTAATTGGTTGTCAGGCGCTTGGTCTCTCTTATGGACTCAACGTACAGAACCAAAATGTCGGTAATGCACAGGAAAAGGCCAAGAAATGGCAAAGATGCAAAATTGTGAGGCACAGCCAAGCAAAGCAAGGCCTGAGTGTGGCATTTTCCCTACATGGAGATATTGATTGTTGAGGATGACGACTCGATTGCTGAACCTCTAGAGCGCGGCCTCGCTCGGGAAGGCTTCACTACTCTGCGTGTCTCGACAGGGGCAGATGCCATCGCAGCAGCACCCGTAGACGTCGTGCTACTTGATCTTGGTCTCCCCGATATGGATGGAGGGGATGTATGCAGAGCCATTCGGCTTGTCTCGCAGGTTCCCATCATTGTTGTAAGTGCTAGGGGCGAGGAGATTGACCGGGTCTTGCTTCTCGAGACGGGTGCCGATGACTACCTCGTGAAGCCGTTTGGGTTTCACGAGTTAGTAGCGCGTATCGGTGCGGTTACTCGCCGCAGTGGTGGGGCTCGCAACGCAATTGTGGAGAGTGAGATTACAGTGCTTGGCGAGATGCAACTTGACCGCCGCTCACACCGAGTCACAGTCGCGAGCGATGAGGTAGTACTAACCCCCAAGGAGTTTGAGCTTCTTGCAATGCTCGCAACAGACCCAGGACGGGTATTTACACGGACTGAAATATTCGATGAGGTATGGGACCCGCATTGGTACGGGCCTACAAAAACGTTAGATGTGCATGTTGCTGCGGTGCGTAAAAAACTGGGTGACCCTGGATGGATTGAGACGGTGCGCGGTATTGGGTTTCGGATAGTGGATCCTCGCGCGTGAGACGCAGGCTTCTATTCGGTTATCTAACCATCACTGTTCTGGTCCTCCTCATCCTTGAGATTCCGCTCGGATTCGCCTACTCCAACTCGGAGCAGCGAAGGCTGCGTTCGAATGTTCAGCACGATGCTCTGGCTCTCTCGATTCGCTTGCATGAATCTGTAGAGTCGAACCAAGAGGCAGCGCTAGAGGAGATTGTGAGTGACTATGCGTTGAGCGTCGGTGGGCGCGTCGTCGTAGTTGGCCCTACGGGTGCCCTCTTAGCGGACTCAAATCCGTTGCCAGGGAGAGCGAGCGGTCGATCCTTCGCTGATAGGCCAGAGTTCATAAAGGCCCTTGGGGGGAGCGA
>CAMDSG010000139.1 GCA_945907055.1 Bifidobacterium breve
AATCAAGGCAGTCTTCTACTCTCCCCTGATGTAAATATTGCAGAGCCTGATGCCGCTATTTCTCTCGCAGGAGATTGGGGCGCACTGGTTCAGGACATCGTCGCAGATATTAAGGACCGAAGACGCAGTGCCGGGGTTGCTACCTTCGACACCCTCATATCCGATCTCGCTGAGCAGTTATCTGGCATAAATGGCGATGCCGCTGCGGCATCGCTTCGGAGTCGCTTCTCGGTGGTCATGGTCGACGAGTTTCAAGATACAGACCGCATGCAGTGGCAGATCTTCCACCGCGGCTTTGCCGATACATCTCTCCCCAATCCGCGCACCCTGATCATTGTGGGCGATCCAAAGCAGGCCATCTATCGATTCCGCGGCGCAGATGTAGCAACCTACATTTCAGCCGCGCATACACAGGCCAACTCGCTCCACGCCCTCGCGGTCAATCAGCGCTCTGACACGCTCCTTCTAGAGGGCTTAAATGCACTCTTTGCTGGCTCAACTTTTGATGGGGCGGATCGCATCAAGTATGAGACCGTCGCCGCACGCGATGGCGCGTCAGAGATGGGGATCTCATTCCCCGCTGCTCGAGAGACGCCCGAGAGCGCGCTCCAGTCTGTTAAGCCAATCGAGATTCGATGGGTCTCCCCTGATGAGACCTCCGCCTCAACTGACATAATCCTCACCGACCTCGTTGATGTTGTGCGCGAGCACTTAGGTGCCACTCTCCCCGTCTTCGATGCAGAGCGCTGCGAGGTTGGCAGGCGAGATGTCGAGCCTGGAGACATAGGGATACTCGTAAAGAGCAATACAGACGGCGACAAAATTGCATTACTTCTTCGAAAGCACGGAATACCTGCGGTGCGCTCTGGCGTCGGGAGTGTCGAGCAGTCCCCTGCCGCCGTACAACTACGAGCGCTTCTATATGCCATGGAGCGCCCTAGCGATACGCGCCGAGGGCGCCTAGTAGCCAACGGGTGGTTCTTCGGGCTTACACCGACCGAGGCATTAGAGGGCACTGCAATTCTCGAGATCCAGCAGCAACTCGCAGCTTGGGCGGATGCACTCGCTAAGTTCGGCGTATTCCACTTATGGACCACCATTAGGCATAGAGCCGGCTCCTTAATCTCAATCGCAGCACATGGTGATGGCGATCGCGGCTACACAGACCTAGAGCACCTTATTGAGGTCTTGAACCGATGCTTGGAGGGGCGCCCTAGCTCAGTTGATCTCTGCATCAGCATCCTCGATGACCTAGCGAGCCACGCATCCGAGAGCGAGGAGAGGCGAAGGCGTATCGACTCAGACTCTGCCGCTGTGCAGATCACAACTATTCACTCCGCTAAAGGGCTTGAGTACCCGATTGTGTTGCTACCACTAGTTACTAAGGCGCCCAACAACCAGAACGCTGAGCCATTTGTATTTGGTTATGGAGACGAGCGCCTCGTAGACGCAGGTCCTGGTATTAGTTGGAGCGAGCCCGAGCGCGAGGGCACACCAGCCGATCGCACTATTCGCAAGCGCCTCGCTGAGGCTGAGGGCACCGAAGAGGATCGCAGGATCGCCTACGTCGCACTTACTCGTGCAAAGCATCGTCTAGTGATATGGGTTCGCCATTCACGTGGATCCGAGAACGGCGGCCTAGGGAGACTCCTATGGGGAGATCGCCTCGACGGAGAGTTAGCAAAGCCGAGTGAAGTAACCGAACCTCTCGCTAAGGATGCTGAGACAGGAGTCGCAAAACCTAAGACGGCAATTGAGGCAACATCCTGCTACGACGCTCTGGCTGAACTTGCCCCTAAATCAATTTCACACCGCCAGATTTGGATGGACACGCCTGGTAGCGGCGCCGAGATTCTTGAGACGATGGGAGGCGCACCGGCAACAAAGATTCTTGATTCAGAGCGAGTACTACTGCGAGCTGGTTGGCGCGCGTGGTCATACTCAACTCTCACCGACGACAAGAGTGCTATCTCTAACTACGGACCAGAGGCACTACGCGACGACGAGCCCAACGAGCACTTAGGCAAATCACAGTCCCCTAGCGAGCCCAACCCGTGGGATGCACTCTCAGCAGGCACCGGATTCGGTGATGCAGTTCATCGGATACTCGAGGAGGCAGATTTTGCTTTACTCCGGCCATCGGAGGATGACACAGCGGCAAAGGCAAGCCTGATTGAGACTGTCATGGCTCATAAATACAGGCTCAGTCCGAGTGATAAGCCTGAGACTCTGCGCGACTGTCTCCTAGATGCAGTGCGCACACCCTTAGATGCAGGCTTCAATAATCGCAGTATCGCCGAGGTCATCGCAGATGGAAGCCTGAGAGAACTCGACTTCTCCTTCAACCTAGGGAGCAGCCCAGGATCAACTACGGCAGGCGGATCTGCAGACCTCGCTCTAATCGCAACGCTGAGCAATCAATTAGCAGCCGATGATCCGTTCCGCTCCTACTTTGCCCGTATCGGGCCAGGCATGCTTAGTGCAGATGTCGTATCCGGTTACCTAAGTGGAAGCATCGACCTAGTCGTGCGGGCGCCGAACGACTCTGGCGTGCAGCGTTATTTCGTTGTCGACTACAAGACCAACCGTCAGCGACAAGGGCACTATGACCCTGCCGCGATTAGAGGATTGATGGAGCATGGCAACTACCCGCTTCAGGCCGCTATCTACCTTGTGGCCTTACAGCGCTATCTACGCCTACGCATCGGAGACTCCTACGACCCTGAACTCCACCTTGGGGGAGCCTCCTACTGGTTCATGAGAGGGCTGCTCGGTGCGGATACCCCAATCACTGATGGAGAGCGCAACGGTGTCTGTTCATGGACTCCATCTGCTGCATTCATCAATGGCCTCGACAATCTTCTCGGAGGCCAGGCATGAGCGCGGAAGAAATGATTACAGAGACAAGCCAGGAGGGTTATAGCTACGTCACAGGCTTGATCGACTACGGAATCCTCTCCTCTACCGAGAGACTCGCAGCCGACCTAATAGAGCGCCGCTGGCAGGTAAGCGACCCCGTGATCGCGTTTGCAACTGCGATTGCTGTATGGGCCGACCGCACTGGCCACGTCGGCGTAGACCTATCGCGCATTGAGATCGTCTTAGGCCAAGCGCGGCGCACTCCGGGGAATAGCACTCCAGCGAACCGCTCCAATACTCAAGCGGAGGATCAGTTACCCCCGCTTCCAACTGCTCAAGCAATACGAGTAGCGCTGACAAGTCGGCTAGATATCGTGCGCCACCTACCCGACTCACCGGGGACACATGCAGAAGCAGCAGCAAACCTTTCACCGTTAGTGCTCTGGAGAGATCGCTTATATACGCAGCGCCAATTTGTAGATGAGCGCAGCGTCGCCGAGCAGATTCAGGCACGTTGTATTGATGCAGCGATTAGTAATAGGGCCGCAGCGGATGCTTTCCTTGATAGGGCGGCTAAGGAACTCGACGAGAGCCAGCGTGACGCTGTCGAGATGGTGCTATCACGCCGACTAACGATTATCACCGGAGGACCAGGCACGGGCAAGACCTACACACTTGCGCGTGCCCTTGGTGCCCTCCTCTCCGCTGAGCCAGATTTAGAGATCGCTCTCTGCGCACCTACCGGCAAAGCAGCAACTCGCATGCAGGAGTCAATCGCTGCGGCTATAGATGAAGACTTTGGGGTTACGGCAGAGACTCTCTCTGCCCTAAAGCCGCGCACAATCCATGGGCTACTCGGAGCGCGAGGCATCTCGACGCGATTTAGCCACGACACTGCACGCCCCCTTCGCCATGATGTTGTTGTCATAGACGAGGCGTCGATGGTCTCATTACAACTAACAGCGCGCACACTCGAGGCAATCAATCCAAATGCTCGCATTGTGCTAATCGGCGACCCCGATCAACTCTCAAGCGTTGAGGCAGGATCAGTACTCGGTGATATTGCTAATGCAGAAGGCTCCTCAATCAGGGCAAGTATCTCGACGCTCTCGACAGGCCACAGAGCAGGCGAGGCGATCGTAGGGCTAGCGCAGGCAATTCGCGATGGTGACGACGCCGCAGTTCGTAGAGCATTTACCAACTCCCCAGATCGCTTAGTGCTCGTTGAGACCAGCAAGAGCGGCCCCACTCATGTTGCTGAGCACCTTGCCAATGCGGTGGCTGCATCAAAATCAGCGCGCGACTCTGCAGTCTCTGGTGATGGAGTCTCCGCTCATGCTGCCTCGGTATCGCATCGCGTTCTATGTGGGCATAGAGCAGGGGCAGCAGGCGTAAGCGACTGGAACGAATACTTCGAGCGCTCAATTGGGTGTGCAGGTGCAAACTACGCGGGGCGTCCACTCATAGTCACGCAGAACAATCCAGTCACCGGTCTAGTAAATGGTGATACAGGGATCATGGTCAGTCGTGACGGCAGAACCCAGGCTTGGTTCCCGCCGCGCCAAGCAGAGTCTGAGCCAATGGAGTTTGAGCAGGTACAACTCCCACCGGTGGAGACTTCCTTTGCAATTACAATCCATAAGAGCCAAGGCTCTGAGTATGAGCATGTAATTGTCGTGCTGCCGCCCGATGGCTCCCCGCTCCTCACGCGCGAGTTGCTCTATACCGCTGTTACTCGGGCTAAGCACTCAGTGACCTTGATCTGCACGGCTTCAGCCCTCACGAAGGCCATTGAGACAGTTACTGAGCGAGGCTCAGGGCTAATTGAGGCTCTCGCCTGAAGAGCGTGAGACACTTGGGGCGTGTCAAGACATGTCGTCGTTATCGGTTCAGGGCTTGCGGGTAGCGCAGCCGCTAGATCTATCGCTCAACTCGGCCACCGGGTCACTGTTCTTGAGAGATTCGAGGAGTCTCACCTGCGCGGTTCTTCACACGGCACCGAGCGCGTCTTCCGACTTACATATGACGACCCTCAATACATTCAACTTGGGCTAGAGGC
>CAMDSG010000140.1 GCA_945907055.1 Bifidobacterium breve
ACAATCTCAATGTCTTGTTCTTTTACAACTACAACTCCATCTGAGTCGCCAACAATGATGTCTCCAGGGGAGATCTCAACCCCCCCAACCATTACATGCCCGCCTACCGAGCCACCCTCAACTCGACTCGCCGCACGAGCAGAGACTCCAGTTGCGAAGACCGGGAAGCCAAGATTTCTTAGCGCATCAACATCACGGCAGTTGCCATCGATTACTACCCCAAGGATTCCGCCTGCGATTGCCTGTGTGGTGAGAAGCTCTCCCCAGTAGCCGCGCTCAGGGGGTTCAGTAGCGCGCACAACGATCACTGACCCCGCCGGTGCCTCGGATACCGCAACCTGTAATGCGAGATTGTCAGCTGCTCCGGCGGTAACGGTAAAGGCCGGACCGCAGACTGCTGCGCCCTGCCAAATTGCATGGATATCAGGATTGAGGAGGAGGCCGCCGCTAGCGCCGATTGTTGAGACGCCAAAATGGAGTAGGTCGTAGGTAGGTAGATCGGGGGAAGTCACTTCGTAGAGTCTCGCGGCAAAACCGGTAGCCTGCCAACATGCTTGACGTCACTGCCCTTGCCGATGAAATTGGTATAACCGCTCTAGCCGCTTCGGCACGCGCAGTTACGCGAGGACTTGGGGGCGATGGTGATGCAGCCGGCCTACTCGTGCGGCTTGTAGGCGACGATGCCCGCAATCGACTCGCCGGTGGGGAAGAAGAGCCCAAACTCGTTATGCAGGTTGAGTCACTCGGCACGGAGGTCTCAATAGTGATGAGAGACCGAGGCGCTCCTGTCGTTGGCCCTCCGGAGACTCTTCTGGCGCTCCTGGCCTTAGGTGTGGCATCGCGTGTAGATGCGCGCCATGAGTTCAATGGAAATGTCATTGAGGTGCGCATGGCTTTGCCGCAGTATCACTCGATTGTTGAGGGAGCGAATATCGAGGTACTCGCTGGTGACGTTGAACTCTCAACTGAAGAGGTTGTGATGCGCCCGCTCGCTAAAGGTGATGCCGAGGCACTTACGCAAGGCATCTACCGCTGCTACGGATGGACCTACCCCAATCCAGATTTCTATTACCCGGATCGCATCGAGGCATCGCTCGCTGCTGGTAAGCGCATTGGTTATGTAGCGGTGAGTCCATCAGGCGAGATGGTTGCGCACTGGGGAGCCGTGTGGATCGGTCCATCAATCGTTGAGACCGGTGGAACCTTTACTGACCCCAGGTTTCGACGCCGCGGACTTGCCGGCAAACTCGGCGAGAGTTTGCTTGAGAAGTTGCGCGAGATTGGTGTAGAGGGACGACTGCGAGAGCCAGTGCTTACACACCCAGCTACACAGCACATCGCGATTCAAGATGGGGCCACATTTGTTGGAGTGCGTCTTCACGATCACTCACCGTTCCAGCAGGTCGGTATTACAGACGGACTACTCACGAGTCGCGCATCGCTGACAGTTGCATACTCATCTCTGCAACCTCTTGAACCAAAAACAGTCTGGGTCCCCTCCGCTTACGAGCCATTCCTTGTGAGAATCCTCAACGGAACTGATTGGTCACGCACTCTTGGAGAGGGGGTGGCTAAGCAGACTTGGCCTGAGCAGAGCCGCATTGGATCTAGTTACGACACCGATGAGCAGGTTGGCGAGATAACAGTTGAGGTTATTGGCGCAGACTTGTGCGATGTGCTCGATGCGACGATCACTCAATATCGCCACTCTGGCGCTGAGGTAATCAGAGTCAACATCCCGGCAAACGATCCTGCACTTCCACTAGTCGGTGCCGGGCTTCCAGAGTTAGGGCTCGGATTCAGCGTCTACGTGCCAGGCCTCTTAGAGACCGGAGACGCTCTGATTCTCGAGTGGCTCCACGACTCGGAGATCGACACCTCAATCTTTAATTATGCAGATGAGCGTGTCGAGACATTGACCAAAATGGTTGTTGCCCAAGCAGGAGATGTTGGGATGCTCGGAGCACGTCAGCGCAGGCGCGCTTCACGACGTGCTCAACTCTTCTCTGGTCTTGCTGGGCTCGAAGCGGAGGCACTTCGATGAGCAATCTCTCGGCGGGTGCACCACTTGAGTTAGGCGCCGCACCTGTTGGTCGATCGAGCGGGCTGCTCATCGACACCGCACGAGCCGATCGCATGCTGCCTTTTGAGGTCTGGTACCCAATCGAAGTATCCGCTGCGGTTACCCCATCGGTATACGAACTGCTCCCTGGTACCGGATTCACAGCCGCGGGTGCATTCGATGCGCCACCGACGCCGGGCAAATACCCACTCGTTATTTTCTCTCATGGTCGAACCGGCACACGGATTGCCTACACGCTTCTCTGCGAGGCAATGGCCGCGTTGGGAGCGGTAGTTGTCTCTGCTGATCACCCTGGCGACACGCTCATCGATTGGGCATTAGAGGCTGCTGCCGATGATGAGACAAACGAGATGAGTCGAGTCGCTGACGCGCGATTGATCCTGGATGCTGCATTCGGCACGATCCCTGGAATGCCCGACGACGTGCGCGCGGTTATCGACACGACGCGTGTAGCAGTCGGCGGACACTCATATGGTGGTTACACGGCGCTAGCGATAGCCGCAGGTGCGCATGGTGTAGTCGATGCACGCATTACTGCTGCGTTTGGGCTTCAGGCATATACGCGCGCGCTTACTGACTCGGATCTTGCGAGTATCAGAGTGCCACTGCTTCTTAGCGTCGCGACCCGTGATGTGACTACGCCTGCCGCCCTCGATGCCGATCGACCGTGGCGGCTGATCTCAGCGCCAGATTCATGGCGTGTTGATGTTGGAGACGCTGCTCACCAAGCATGTAGCGATGTTGGGCTCTATGCAGAGTTAGCTCCTCAGGTTCCGGATCTGCCAGAGACACTTCGCGTTTATCTTGAAGAGACAGCGGCTGAGACAAGGGCTGAGGGAATGCGCGGATGGAGAGAATCTGTGCGGCTCCAGGCGCAGATCGTCGCGGCTTTTCTCGATGATGCGCTCCAAATTTCTTCAGAGCGATCAAAGCAGACCCTCTCTGCTCTCGCTAACGACGCTGAGGTCACAGTCCAGAGACGCAGTAACTAATTCCTGGCCATAAGCCAGGTACTGCGCGTAGAGACCCTGATGAAGTGTTTAGAGAAGGCCTAGCTCGGTCGCAAGTAGCGACCTGCGGACCTTCCCCATTGTCGTCACAGGTATTGCATCAACATGTATGTAACGCTTGGGGCGCTTATGAGGCGCGAGGTGCAGATGCGCCCAAGCATCGAGATCTGCCGTGGTGGCTGGTCCGACGATTGCGGCGCAGACCATCTCCCCCCAAGACTCATCTGGTATCGAGAAGACGGTTGTGTCCTCAACTCCACTGCAGGTAAGGAGTGCTCGCTCAATCTCGAGAGGGTATGCGTTCACTCCACCGGTGATAATTAGGTCATCGCGTCGACCGTCTATATATAGGTAGCCGTCTTCGTCAAGCGTGCCAATATCAAAGACGCTAAAGGCATCACCGCGCCACGCTGCCTCTGTCTTGGCGGGATCGCGCCAATACTCAAAGCGCGCAAAACTCGGGACTGAGCACCAAATGGTTCCGTCTGCGTCCGTTGAGAGTTCACGGCCCGGGCGAGCGCGCCCGACTGTCCCCGGGTGAGCAATCCATTCATCTGGTGCGCAGACGGTGAACTGCCCCTCTGTTGAACCGTAGAACTCCCAGAGAGTCTGGTCAGGGAAGGCATCAAGCGCGCGTCGCTTCAGCGCATCAGGGCAGGCTGATCCCGCATGAGCAACTCGACGAAATGACTCCAAAGGAAGCGAAATACCAGAGGAATCAGAGAAGGCAATTAGGCGTTGAAGGTGTGCAGGCACCATGAATGCATTTGTAGGCCGGTATTCGGCAATTGCTTCTACGAGAGTCTCGGGTTTGAAGGGCGGAGGAATCACGACAGATCCGCCAGCGAGTAAAACCCCCATTGCGAAGCGCATCGGAGCAGAGTGATGAAGCGGAGAGACAACAAGATGTATGTCGTCTGCATTGAAACCCCACGCATCACGCTCCTCCATCGCAAGCGCCTCTGCGTCCGAGTCGTTGAGCAACTCAGTCCAGACTCCTTTAGGTACCCCGGTTGTGCCGGAGGTGTAGAGCATTGGGCGGGTACGCGGCCACTGAGCGAGTTCGCCATAAGAGCCGTCCTCTCGAGCGTTGCTTACGAAACCCTCAACCTCTGCACCGCGAAAGATCAAACTTGGGGATGCGTTCTCAAGGAGAACCGCCTGCTCGTCAGGAGTTAATCCAGGATGAATCATTACCGGAACGACGCCTGACCTAAGTGCGCCGATTGTTAGTGCGAGGTACTCTGCCGACGAGCCGGCGATTAGGGCTATTCGTTCACCCTCTTTGATCTCAGCGCTACTCAAGGCAGCCGCTACTAAGGCCTGATCCCTCTCAGACTCCTCGGCTGTAACAAAAATTGCCTGCATCTCGCCCTTTTTCTAGGCCTTAACAAGGAGTTCAACGCTGCTTAGTCGGCTCGTCACCTATGCATCGCCTCGCTCCACTACCGTATAACTACTAAAGCATAAGAACAGAGGAAGCAAATGCCATCAATATCAGAACCCTCCACATCAGAACCCTCAACATCAAATACCGGACTACCAACCGATGCCGGCGCTCTCCAAGCAGAGGTAACGCGACTTCGCGAGATTGTTGGGCCTGACGAGGCTGCATATTCATCGCTGAAGATTGAGCTATGGGCCGCGCGCGACTCAGCATTCGGCGCCGAGATGGCGGCCGGCGAGCTTCGTGGCCAAGTCAAAGTGCTTGAGGGGCAACTCGCACAAGCGAATCGAAACCGCCGCTGGATGGTTGAGCGAATCAAGGCTCCTCTGCGCCGCGTCAAGGCGAT
>CAMDSG010000141.1 GCA_945907055.1 Bifidobacterium breve
ACGCGTGTCTGGAGAATAAATAGACGACCCTGCTCAATCGTGAACTCAATGTCGCACATGTCGCGGTAGTGCTTCTCAAGTTGAGACATCACGCTGATTAACTCGACGTGGCACTCGGGGAACTCGTTACCCATCGCTGATAGGGGTTCGGTCATCCGGATACCCGCAACAACATCCTCGCCCTGAGCGTTGACCAAGAAGTCTCCATAGGGAGCGCTCTCGCCGCTTGAAGGGTTACGCGTAAATGCAACACCAGTACCGGAGTCGTCACCCTTGTTTCCAAAGACCATTGTCTGCACGTTTACAGCGGTGCCTAGGTCGTCGGCGATCCCCTCCATCTTGCGGTAATCCTTAGCGCGCCTGCCGTTCCAAGACTTAAAGACTGCCTCAATAGCGTATGAGAGCTGCTCTTGTGGGGTATCTGGGAAATCAACCCCGGCCTCACTCTGGACAATTGCCTTGAATGTTGTGACTAGGCCTTTCAAATCCTCCGAGGTGAGCGCCGTGTCGACAGCGACCTTGCGCTCCTCCATTAGGTCGTGGAGCGCCTCTTCAAAGCTTGACGCGCTTACGTCAAGAACAATCTTTCCAAACATCTGAACGAAGCGACGGTACGAGTCATACGCGAAACGCTCATTACCTGTCTGCTTCGCAAGCCCAACGACCGAGGCATCGTTCATCCCAAGGTTGAGAACGGTATCCATCATGCCCGGCATCGAGAACGCTGCACCAGAACGAACCGAGACGAGCAGAGGGTCATCTGCATCACCGAGGCGCTTACCCATTGCAGCCTCGAGGGCGCTAAGGGACGCGGCTACTTCATCCATGAGACCTGCAGGAATTACGTCGCCACTAGCCATGTATGCCTTGCAAGCGTCGGTAGATACCGTGAACCCTGGAGGCACTGGGAGTCCGAGCTTGGTCATCTCGCCAAGATTTGCTCCCTTGCCGCCGAGGAGAAACTTCTGCTCCTTGGAGCCTTCTGAGAACGCGTATACATATTTCATGGAATTATGGGTTCCTTACGGGGATAGCCCTACGGGGATGGCCTTGGGGTATGGATAGTTCGGGGAATCCTAGAAGACGGGCAGCCTCAGAGCCGCTTCGTTATCCGGATCGTTACAGATTTACTGGTTTAGCGCCGCGCAGCCTCGCGAGGAGGATGCCCTCAGCGACCCCCGAGACGCAGTCTCGGGACCGGAGCGGATACCACGATGGTCCTCGAGATGCGGTCATGGGAGCCTTGGCGATTCGGGTCCCAGAGCCACCAAAGTACCGATCCAAGCGCGAGTAGTAGCCCCGGCGGGGAGTAGAAGAGTGCAGTCGCAATCGCCACTGGGAGCAGGTACCTAGAGAATGCTGGCCACCATGTGAGCGGCTCGCCATTGCTCCGAAGCACTTTTACGCCACGCAGTCTCTTACCGAGGGTGCGGCCGGTGCGCGCAGTCGACGGGACTAGATAGAACAGCGCCAAAATGGAGCTAGCCACGAGGACAGCCGTTGTTGGGCCGCGAAGCTCTTCTTGGGTCTTCTTCAGTTCCTCTGCAGCGCGCTGATCGGCCTTCTTTGCCGACTTCTCAGCCTCTTCACGCTTATCGACCTCGGCCTGCGCTGACGCCTTCTCATCCCCCGTCGCCTTGCTCGCCTTATCCTCCGCTGTCTTGAGAGATTTAGAGGCTGCCGATAAATCTTCCGCGGCAGCGGTGCGCGCCTCGCCCGCAGTTGCGTTGGCTTCCTTCTGCACAGGGTACCGCTCCGAGATGATCTTGGCGCCCGCAATCTGAGTACTGATAACAAGAAGAATTATCACTGTGATATCGAAGACCATCGCGAGTATGCGTGGACGCGTACTGGCTAGCTCCACTCCTGGCGGAAGTTCTAAACGTGCACGCCGAGAGCGTTGAGATAGGGGGCCGCCGCCAACATTGGGGGCTGGCGAGTTAGGTGGGGCTGGAGTCCGCCCTGCAAATTTGCCTGAAATCTTAAGTGGCTCCCCACCTAGAGAGGCTGAGAGTTCAGTAGCGCTACCTTCAACGGCCTCGGAGTCGCGCGATGCGCTATCAGCGTCGTAACGATCGCGCTGGCTTTGGTCTGAGAGCACATTCCAAGCCTCGTTTAACGCTGCTCCCTCTAACCGATTGGCCGTTCGCGCAGCCTCATTCTTCGCCGAGCTCTCATCCTTTGCAGCTAGAGCCTCTTTGCGCTCACGGTAAGCCGTCTTGATCTCCGCCTTAGAAGCAGAGCTGCTGACGCCAAGTATCGAGTAGTAATCCATTACAACGGAAGGCGATCGCGTAACCATGCGACCAGGTCGGCAATGGCTACTCGCTCTTGAGACATTGAGTCGCGCTCGCGAATTGTTACGCAGTGATCCTCAAGCGTCTCAAAGTCGACAGTGACGCAGAGGGGGGTTCCAACCTCGTCTTGACGGCGGTAACGACGCCCGATTGAGCCAGAGACATCTACATCGATCATCCAGTGCGGCCGGAGAGACGATGCGATCTCAGCGGAGACTGGCACAAGCTGCTCATTCTTAGATAGGGGGAGAACCGCAACTTTGATCGGAGAGAGGCGTGGGTCAAGTCGTAGAACAGTCCTCGTCTCAGTCTTCCCGGCTGCGGTCTCAACCTCTTCCTCCGAGTATGCGGAGAGGAGAAAGGCGAGCGTGGCTCTATCGGCACCTGCTGCAGGCTCAATTACGTGCGGAACGTAACGAAGGTCCCTCTCTTGATCGAAGTAAGAGAGGTCTTGCCCTGAGAACTCTGCGTGCTTACGAAGGTCGTAGTCGCCACGGTTGGCTACACCCTCGAGCTCTCCCCAACCCCATGGATACATGAACTCAACATCAGCAGTACCACTCGAATAGTGCGATAGCTCGCTTGTCTCATGCTGACGCAGACGCAGAGTGTCAGGAGCAATTCCAAGGTCGGTATACCAACTCATGCGCTCATCGCACCAGTACTTAAACCACTTCTCTCCATCCTCAGGCGGGACAAAGAACTCCATCTCCATCTGCTCAAACTCGCGAGTTCTATAGACGAAGTTTCCTGGCGTGATCTCGTTTCTAAACGACTTACCAACCTGCGCAATTCCAAATGGAGGTTTGCGTCGCATAGTCGTCTGGACATTTGCGTAGTTAACAAAAATTCCCTGAGCAGTCTCGGGGCGAAGGTATGCGATCGATGCAGCATCCTCGACTGGCCCCACGAATGTCTTGAACATCAAATTAAACTGTCGTGCCTCAGTAAACGAACCCTTGGTTCCGCATTTCGGGCAGGCCCCCGATTCTGGGAGTTGGTCTGCACGGAAACGCTCTTGGCATTGCTTGCAATCGACGAGAGGGTCGGTAAACGTATCTATGTGCCCGCTGGCCTCCCAGACGCGAGGCGCCATGAGGATTGCTGCGTCGAGCCCGACAATGTCCTCTCGCATCTGAACCATGGATCTCCACCACGCCTCTTTGACGTTGCGCTTCAAGAGCACGCCAAGGGGTCCGTAGTCCCATGTAGAGCGGAACCCGCCGTAGATGTCAGAGGACGGGAATACCAGTCCTCGACGCTTAGCGAGATTAACGATGCGGTCCATCAAATCAGTCTTTGCCATGAGTGCGACAGGCTACCGACCCTTCGGCATCAATGGAGCATTTCTTAGGGTCAGATTCATCAGATTCGTATTTTTAAAGGGAGAGGCGCCTCTCCGCTTAGAGAAGTGCAGCGCTACGCATACGGCGCTCTATGTGATGCTCAACGGCATGCACCCCGAGAATCTCGATCTCATTGATCACCTCTGAGGCAGGTGGTTCGGCCATCACAATGTGGAGTCCGCCCCCAAGGAGCATGACAAGAAGGGCAAGACCCTCCGGCGAGATGCGTCGGCCGCCGAGCGCTCCACACTCCACACATAGGACCCCGCCCTCCGTTAAATCGATTGCCGGGAATGGGCCATCGGATTCGCCGCAGCGCACGCAGGCATCGAGGAGCGGCGCTAGGCCTTCAAGGGCGAGCACCTTCCAGAAAAATGCTGGGGCTATAACGGGTGAAGGAGTTGAGTTGAGAGTCTTTAGAGCACCGAGGAGCATGCGAAACAGCGAGGGGTTTGGCTCGCGATCTGGGGAGAACTGATCCACTACCTCAAACATCGCAGCAGCATGCACAAGGCTGTCGTAATCCTCACGCACAGAACGGAAAGCATCGATGGTCTCAACCTGTGTGACAACGTCTAGGTCCCTACCGCGATAGCACTGAAGTGCCACGTGGCTGCCCGGGTCGAGGCGTGCACCGAAACGACTCCCGCTCTTGCGGACCCCTTTAGCAACAGCACGAACCTTGCCGGTCTCTGCCGTAAAGAAGGTAATGATGCGATCAGCCTCACCGAGTTTGATGGTGCGAAGGACAATTCCTTCGTCGCGATAAAGCCCAGGCATCTCCTCAGCCTAAGCGAACGCAGATCGAGGCAGTGGCTCTACCCGCCCTCACCTTAAACGCCTTCGAAGTTCTTAGGACTCTTCTACTCCGCCGAAACGTCTCTCACGCCGCTGAAACTCTGCGACTGCAGCGACGAGATCCTTGCCCCGGAAATCTGGCCAGAGCACGTCGGTGAATACAAACTCGGAGTAGGCGGATTCCCAGAGGAGGTAGTTAGAGACTCGGTACTCCCCTGACGTGCGGATTACAAGGTCGGGGTCCGGCATATCTGGCGCATACAGGTGACGAGCAATCATCTTCTCGTCGACGCGATTTGGGTTGATCTCCCCGGCCGCTACACCTTTCGCAATCTCGCGCACGGCATCTGCAATCTCAGCACGCCCACCGTAGTTAAAGGCGAACGTGAGGGTCATCCGGCGATTGCGAGCCGTTTGTTGCTCGGTCTCCTCAATACGC
>CAMDSG010000142.1 GCA_945907055.1 Bifidobacterium breve
TCAATTAGGTAGCCGAGGTTGAGCATTCGAATGGATACTCCAGAGATACTCGGATCAGCACCGCTTGTGGAGACATCTACGTTTGTTGACTCAGGCCCACCGAGGCCATGAGCTGAGGCAGGCGATGCCGAGAGGACGGGGGAGATGAGAAATACAAACGTAAGCAGAATGAACTGGGCATATTGCCGACTACGGAGTCGAGGCGCACTGCTGGATTGCTGAAGTTTCTTCACGGTGTCTCAAGGATAACGGAGGGCAGCGTATAACCCGGCTCGCGAGCCTCAGTGCTAGAGAATTAGCGCAGAGTTGCCTCAAATTGTCGTCAGGTAATTGCAGGGCTGAGCAGTGTGTCTTTTGGTGCCAACGTCAGTCCTCAATATCGGGCATACTCTCGGCCGTGACGAGAATCGGATTCACTACATTGCGCAGCCATTTTTTCAGTTCGCGTCGCGTGGCATCCGTGTTGGTCGTTGCTGGGCTTGCCCTAGGAGCAAGTGCCGCTCCAGCATTCGCTCACGCTTCTCTAGAGTCAACTGTTCCGTCTGCAGGGACACTCCTTAAAGAATCTCCTAGTCGAATAGACCTCAGTTTTAGTGAGCCGATCAGCGTCAGCCCAGAGGCGGTGCGCATAATCGCCACTAGTGGAGAGACGGTAAAGACGGTTCCCGCTAGCGGCGTGCCCGGGTCGCCAGGGCTAATGCGTCAACGTGTTCCGGTGCTTGATAACGGAACCTACGTCGTGACATGGCGCATTGTCTCTGCCGATGCACATCCAATACGCGGAGCCTTCACATTCTCAGTCGGCGAGATTTCAAGCGGGGGCGCGGGCAAGAATATTGCGAATGATTTTCTCTCCGGGGGAACAACTAACCGCAGTGTTGATATTGCGTATGCAGTCGTTCGTGGCCTCGTCTACCTTGCGATGGCGATACTGATAGGCGGGCTATTCGCATCTATCTTTGTCTGGCGCAGAGCACTTGAGCATAAAGGGGTGCGCAGACTCCTCTGGACTGCTTGGAAAGGACTTTTTTTCCTTATCCTCTATGCTTTCGGGCTCCAGGGCAGTTACGCCGCTGGTGCGGATTTAGCCGGGGTATTTGACCTGTCACTCTGGTCAAATACTTGGTCCTCTCGAATAGGGACTGTTCTATTCATTCGCATGCTGCTTGTTCTGGCGCTCCTCCCCTCAATGCTGCTGATCAAGAAGCCTGAACGCAAGGGTTGGTGGGCTCCTTTAACAGTTGTGCTCCTAATCGGTCTCGCTATCACTCCAGGTCTTGGTGGCCACGCATCGGTTGGGTCTCAGAGTTGGGTAGCGATGTTCGCCGATGCAGCCCATGTTCTCGCTATGAGCGCGTGGATGGGGGGGCTTGTTCTCCTCGTTGTGCTCGCCACCTCGGGAAAGACCGAGGAGGCCCTCGAGTCGATGCCCATTTGGTCACGTGTAGCGACTCTCTCTGTGCTCGTCATCTCCCTCACTGGCGTTGCACTTGGCTATCGCGAGTTAGGCGGACTCTCCGACATTCTCGGCTCAACATATGGGCGCCTTCTGTCTCTGAAAGTCGGCTTGGTGCTCGTTGCATTACTCATTGCAACTCTTGCGCGAGATGCAGTGCAGCGCCGATGGGAACTCGATTCGGAGGAGCTGGCCGCCGCCGATGAAGAGCGTGAGGCGCTGATATCTGCTGGGGAGAAGCCCGCTAAGCGTCGCGGCCATTCGCTGGTCCCTGACGAGACTGGAGTCTCCACACTCTCATATGTGCTCCCTGAGTTAACGGCACGCAGGCGATTGCTGCGCAGTGTTTTTGCAGAGATTGCAGTACTTGTATTTGTCATTGGAGTCACCGCCGTACTGGTAAACACTGCACCTGCCAAGAGTGTGCAGAGTGGGCCTTGGTCTGCAACGCTTGAGGTCGGAGAACTTGTAGCGGATGTAAGTGTGAGCCCTGCGCGTACTGGTGCTAACGAGGTCCACCTCACACTCAGTGCCTCTGGTGGCGGCCCCGCGCAGGTTCTAGATGTAGCTGTGGAGTTCTCGCTACCCTCGGCAGATATTGCCCCTATCGATGTAGAGATGCGCAGCGCAGGTATAGCGCACTACACATCGGTCGGGTTCACGCCGCCGGTGGCTGGTGACTGGACGATGACCCTCAAAGTGCTAGTTGATCCAATAACTGAGAAGAGCGCTACAGCAACCGTCCCAATTCGGTAGAGGTTCTACTTAATCGACGCGCACCTAGCGCAGGTGCCTACTAAATCAACACGGTGGTGACGCACTAGAAATCCGTGTGATGCCTCAATCTCTTCTACCGCTTTATCGACAGCGTTCTCTAAGCCCGGCGGGGCGTCGACATCCTCGACCGCTCCACAACGGTCACAGATCAGGTGGTGGTGATGTTCTGTTAGGTCCTCGGCGAGTTCGAATCGAGCAAATTCATCTACGCCCCCGACCCGTCTGACAACGTTTGCTTGCTCGAGAGCGAGAAGGTTGCGGTACGCGCTGCTCTGGGCGAGGGCCGGGCGCTCTTTTAGAATCTCAGGGAGGGTCATGGGCCTAGAGGCATCGCTGAGAATCTCAACCAAGGCCTCACGATTGCGCGTAACTCGCTGGTTCGCGCCGTGAAGTCTCTGAATTACTGCGGCGCGCAGATCGGTAAGCATGGATTTAGTGTAGATGCCCGGGTACGGTCTACCCCTGTGGACTGGGATGCCGCGCCGGCGACGCTGCGCTTTATCGAGGAGATTGCATTAGGCGACTCCATGCGTCTTGATGTGGCAGCGATGGCAATCGCAGCCCATGCCTACCCCGGGCTAGATATTGATTCCGAGATAGAAATACTTGATCGCATCGCATCACACCCACTTCTCCACGCTGACGGGTTCGATGCGCTCGGGCTTGCTAGGTATCTATTCGCAAGCGGGGAGTTCGTAGGCAATAGCGCCGGATACGACGATCCTCGGAATTCATTTTTAAATGACGTGCTCTCACGCCGGCTAGGAATACCGATATCGCTAGCGGTAGTCATGATGGAGATCGGGCGCAGAGTCGGCATAACTCTGGTGGGTATCGGAATGCCCGGCCACTTTCTAGTTAGGGAGGCCCGCTCGGCGGAGCGTTTCTTCGATCCATTTAATGGAGGCAAGCAATTAGATGAGGATGATTGCCGAGAGCACTTCCAAGCAATCGCTGGCTTTGACGCTCCTTGGCACCCAGCGTTCTTGACCCCTGTCGGCCCTAGGGAGATTATTCTTCGCATGCTTACCAATATTCAGCAAGGTGCGATGCGCAGGAGGATGCCGGAGGCAATATGGAGTGCGCGCCTGCGTCTCCTGATCCCGGGCTTGGCGTCCCAGGAGATTCGCCAAAGCGCCGATGTCTTGGGTGGCTTTGGTCGCCACATTGAGGCGGCCCGGGCGCTTGAGGAACTTGCAGCCGCATTACCCGAGGACGAGGCGGCGCTGATCACCATCGAGTCCAACGGATGGCGAGCGCAGGCAAATTAAACATTCCTCTTGAGTGCTCCGTCGTCCCTGCACTGCTGCTCCGCGCTCGCTAACCTGCGCGACATGGATAATGACGTTAATAATGACGACAACAATGACGGCAACAATTACGACAACAATGAGGCTGCACGTTCGCATTTAGAGGATGACGCAGTGAGGGTCGGCGATCTCATCGGTGGGATTCGTGATGAGATTCTCGCAGCCGGAGCATCCGGAGATGGATCGCCTTCTGGCCGAGCGGAGCCTCAGGAGGAGTCGGGTAGCGCACTCTTCGAGAGGGAGAAGGAACTCTCCATTCTTGAGAGTCTTGAACAAGAGCTCGCCGAGATCCAAGCGTCAATAGAGCGAATAGAGAACGGCACCTATGGCACCGGCGAACGAACCGGTTCGCCGTTCGACTCCGCTCACTAAACGGGCGCTATTACTTAAATACTTGTTTATTTAAATACTGGTTCAACGACGTACAGGGGAGAGCAATGCAGTTCGGACTTGAGTCACTAGGCGAGTGGAGTGAGGCTGTTAACTCAGAGATTGATGCTGAGAGCATCAGGGCCTATGCAGCGGCAACAAACGACTCGATTGCAGTCCATTTATCCGGCGAGCAGGCACCCCCGGTTTATGCAGTTGTTCCAGTGTGGGGAGTCATGAGCACCGCGATGATGGGCGTCGTACCCGCCGATGCACTAATGACGGTTGTACATGGAGAGCAGGACATGCGATTCCATCGTCAGGTAACAGCGGGCATGACGCTGCGCTCAATCGCCTCACCTATTGGTGTGCATGTAAAGCCGAACGGCACAACTGTGGTCGTCCGCGTTGACTCTCGCGACGTCGCCGACAACTCATTGGTTGTTGAGCAGTACGTGACGACTTTCTATCGTGGGATTACCGGTGGAGAGGGAGCCGGATTGGTTGCTCCAGACCACAGGCTGAGTGATGAAACAATGGCGGCTGATCCAGTCGCGACTTTTGAGCAGACCATCGATACAGACCAAACCTTTCGCTATGCGGATGCATCAGGGGATCGCATGCCGATTCACCTTGATGTTGATTTTGCAACCAAGGTGGGGCTACCAGGGATCATCATTCACGGGCTATGCACGATGGCATTTACATCTTGGGCCGCTATTGAGTCCGTGGCTGCGGGAGACCCAACTCGACTCCGTCGTCTGGCGGTTCGCTTCTCAAAGCCTGTTTTGCCGGGGCAGACGATCGTCAGCACCTTCTGGGCCGCCGGTGAGGTTGAGGGAGCGAAGGTCTTCGGTTTCGAGACGCGTACCTCCGATGGTGATCTAGTCATCAAGGATGGACTCGTAGAGGTCGCCACCTGAGCGAGACAGCCCGGCTGAGGCTCTTCGCCTC
>CAMDSG010000143.1 GCA_945907055.1 Bifidobacterium breve
TGCTGGATTGTTCCAAGAGCGGCAGAGGTATCAATCGTCATACCAACATCCTTGCTGCGAATACCCAGAAGGTTGTTAAAACCAGCGGTGCCGCTAGCAGAGTTTGTAACAGCCAATCCGTCTTTAACCATTGCCTGCATCCAGGTGAAAATCTCTAATCCCGTTGAGTTATCGAAGGTAACCGCTGATGCTCGCGATGCCCGACCATTGTCGTTATTCGCATAGAGCACGCCAGCCTTAGCAGACCACTGCTCTAGATACCAAGGGTCGAGTTTCTGCCCCCATCCGTACTTATATCCAACAGCCTGAAGTTTGACCGCCGCAGCACGCACCTCTTCGAGAGTCTTAGGCGGGTTTTCTGGGTCTAGCCCCGCTTGACGAAAACCATTCTTGTCGAAGTACAGAACTGGATTAGAGACGTTGAAGGGCATCGGCTGCAACTCGTCCTTTACGGAGTAATAGCCGAGCACGCGCGGAATAAAATCAGAGGTGTCGTACTTGGTCGCATCGATACATACCTGCGCAGGGAGAATCGCCTGCGTATCGATCATCTGTTGCGTACCAGAGTCTTCAATTTGGACGAGGTTGGGGAGGTCACCGCTGGTGAGTCCAGCTCGGAACTTCTCAAGAGACTCTCGGTATCCAGTCTGATTGATGAGGGTCACCTCGACTTTTGACTGAGACTCGTTGTACTGCTTAGTCAATCGGACCAAGGCCTCTTCGTTGGCCCTGTTCATCGCATGCCACATCGTTATCTTGACCGGAGCGGTTACCTTGTCTAGAGCAGTAGTTGGGCAGGAGGCGCTAGAGCCTCCTGCACCATCACCACCACTCGACCCGCCACCACAAGCCGCAAGGCTGATGGCGAGCACGAGTCCTGTTGCTAATGCAATTGAGGTCCTAAGTGAATATCTCTTCGATGAATAGCGCACTCTTGCTCCTGAGTTTTGGGGGTACATGGTTAGCCTTTCACAGCACCGGCGGTTAGACCGCGCACTAACTGCTTCTGGAAGATAACTAAGAGGATTATTAGTGGAAGCGCGGCTATCACAACACCGGCGAATGTCACATTTACCTGGTCCAGGCTCGTGGCACGCAGTTGACGAAGCCCGATCTGGAGGGTGCGGTATCGCGAGTCTTTGGTGACGATTAATGGCCACAGATACTGATTCCATGCACCGAGGAATGAGAAGACCGCCAATGCAGCCATTGCGGGTCTCGCTAGAGGTACAGCGACGCGCACCATAAATCTCCAGTGACCATACCCATCAAGCGCAGCCGCGTCCCTTAGGTCTCGAGGTACGCCCAAAAAGGCCTGACGCAGAAGGAATGCACCGAATCCGGTAGCCATAAATGGAGCAGCTAACCCGGCGTATGAGTTATACCAACCAAGGTTCACGACGGTGGTGAGGTTCGTAATTACTGTCACTTCAAATGGCACCATCAGCGTTGCGAGGAAAATAATGAAGAGCGTCCTCTTTAATGGAAACTCTAGAAAAGCAAATGCATACGCAGCGCAGGTTGCTGTCACGATCTGGCCGGTCACGATCAAGACAGTCACGATTACTGAGTTCATTAGATAGAGCGACATATGCCCGGCGTTCCATGCATCGGAGTATGCACCCCAGGTTGGCTTTGTGGGGAAGAAGAACGGCGGTCGTGCTGCGATTTGGAGTGGCGTTAGCAATGAGTTCACGATTGTGATGTAAATCGGGAAGAGAATGATCGCCGCTAGGAATGTAAGGAATACATAACGAATAGCGATAGAGGCTCGGCGCCTCCTGTGCCGTTTTGCAATAGCGACCCTGTCTTCCTCGCTCACGACGAGATCAATTATTGGCACAGCAGGTTTAGAGACACTCTCGATGAACTCAGTTGCCATAGTGAACCCTCCTCTCGAGGATGCGCATCTGAGCAGTCGTCAATAAAAGTGTTACGCCAAACAAGGCGACAGCGAGTACCGCAGCCTTGCCCTCGTTTTGGTCACGAAGGGCTTTATATATTGCATAAGTCAATACATTTGTCTTATCAATCGGTCCACCCTGAGTCAGTAAATCAATCTGGCCGAAGGTTTGGAATGCCACAATCGATCCGACTACGAACGCAAAGAAAACCGTAGGTGAGAGAAGCGGAAGGGTGACGCGCCAGAAGCGAGTCCACGGGCGCGCTCCGTCGACCTCTGTTGCCTCAATGATCTCATCAGGTATTGCTTGAAGCCCTGACGACATGACAATAAATGAAAGACCGAGATTCTGCCAGATAGTCGTAACCGCCACCGCGAATAACGCGTACTTCGGGTTCTCAAGAATTGATGGGTTAGTAGTTAACCCAAGCCATGGAAGTAACCCCACCTGCGGATTTAAAAGCGTCCCAAAAATTACAGATGCAACCGCTACTGAAGTGGCGACAGTGGACGAGAAGATTGTTCTATATGCACCTATTCCTCTTAGGCGTTGATTAGCAACCATTGCGAGGAGTAACCCAAGGATTATTCCTGCAGGCACTGTTAAGAGAGCGAAAACAATGGTGACGCGGAAACTGTTCGTGAAGTAGTCAGAGGTCAGAACCTCTCGAAATTGGTCAAGCCCGACGTAGCGCGCTGGTAGGCCCGGGAAAGGAGGAGTTCTGAAGAATCCGAGGTAGAAGTTCTTGAAAAACGGATAGAAGACGAAGACTGAGAAGATCAGCAAAGACGGAGCGAGCATGAGATAGCCGAGACCAGTCTCTCGGCGTCGGCGGTTTAGAAAACGCTTACTCTGCCCTACATCTGTGATTAAGTGCGTCGTCGCAGTATCCGATGTCACTCGCCGTCCCCAACTGATTGAGGGTCAGGCGCATCAAGGCGCAGCCCTGTCGCCGCATCAAAGAGGTGCAGGCCTACGGGGTCGGCGCTGAGCCTCACAGCCGTTCCCTCTACCGGGCGCTGCGTCTCTACCGTCTGACGCACAATTACCATCTGCTCATCAGCGAGCCTGCATACAACATGCCTCTCATGCCCTAGCGACTCAATCACGGCAACGGTTGCCTCAAGCGCAAACTGAGTCTCGCTCTCGTGAGGGAGAATTCGCACGTGCTCAGGGCGGACTCCAAGCACAACCTCTAGGCCGGTTGCATTCCGCGCTGCCCCCGATATCTCGCTCGGGAGTGCAATCGCTCCCCCGGCAGTCACTAAGTAATGCGCTCCGCCCTCGGAGGAGATTGCGCCTGTAATTGTGTTCATCGGCGGGGCGCCAATAAAGCGTGCGACGAAAAGATTTGCGGGGCGTTCATATACATCCTGCGGAGGCCCAACTTGCTGCAACACACCATCGCTCATGATCGCGATTCGATGCCCCATCGTCATGGCCTCAACCTGGTCGTGCGTTACATAGACAACAGTTGCGTCGAGGCGACGCTGCAACTCAATCAACTCGGCGCGCGTCTGAACCCGCAATTTGGCGTCGAGATTGCTCAACGGCTCATCCATCAGGAAAACCGAAGGCTTGCGCACGATGGCTCGAGCTAGAGCAACGCGCTGACGCTGTCCTCCGGATAATTGGGCAGGCTTCCTATCTAGTAGGTCGCTCAGCCCTAGAGCTCGTGCTGCCTCCTCAACAAGTGGTCCGCGCTCATTCTCTGGAACTTTGCGAGACCGAAGTGGGAACTCAATATTGCGCGCCACCGTCATATGCGGATAGAGCGCATACGACTGGAACACCATTGCAATATCTCTATCTTTTGGCTCCACATCGTTTACGACGCGATCGCCAATAGCAATTTGCCCGCCACTCAGATCCTCGAGCCCTGCGATCATCCTCAGGGCAGTAGATTTGCCGCATCCCGAGGGGCCTAGGAGTACTAGGAATTCCCGGTCTCGAATCTCAAGGCTGAGGTCGTTCACAGCCACAACATCGCCGTACCTCTTGGTTACATGATCGAGAACAACTCGTGCCATCTGGGTTGCCTCCTAAGGCTTGACGCGGAGACTAACCGCGAGGAGCAGCACCGGCATGGTGATTGGAGTGAACTTCGAAGAACATTCTGCCAAAAATTCGTGAGTCACATTTATTTGGCCCTTTAAGGCAATTGCCCGGTATGGTCTACCTGTGACGCTCCGCATTGCGACCCTCGTCAAGCAGATACCGGCACTTGAGGAGATGCGCATCGGGCCAGATGGCCGCCTAGACCGCTCAAACTGCGCCCTTGAGATGAATCCATACTGCAGACGGGCAGTCTCCGCCTCTGTTGAAGCAGTACGTGAGCATGGAGGATCTGTAACAGTCATCACCCTTGGGCCGCCAGGCGCTGCAGACGTGCTTCGTGAGGCGATCGCATGGGGAATGCAGAGGGGCGTAGAGATCTCCGGTATTCATATTGTTGGCCCCGAGTTCGCAGGTTCTGACACTCTTGCTACAGCGCGAGCACTCGTTGCATCGATGGATACGGTTCTTCGAAGTGCTGCTTTGGCTAACGGTGCCGCTAGATCCACCATGGCATTTGACATTATTATTGCGGGCAAGAACTCCGTTGACTCAGATACTGGTCAGGTTCCACCAGCAGTCGCAGAGTTACTCGACCTCCCACTCCTTGCCGGAGTTCGACGGTGGTCGATTGAGAATGACGAGTTGCATGCGCACCTTGAGCACGGCGAGTCGTTAGTTGAGGTGGTAGTTGAATTACCTGCATTTATCACCACAGCGGAGCGACTTATTGAGCCAGCAAAGGTCGATCCAGTCGGGCGTGCAGCGGTACCAGAGCATTTAATAACAGAGTTAAACGCTTCCCAGATTGGTGCTGGTCCGTGGGGTGATGCCGGATCGCTGACTTGGGTAGGCGAGCCCTTGGCAATTGACCTGACACGCAAG
>CAMDSG010000144.1 GCA_945907055.1 Bifidobacterium breve
CTTCGCAGCGCATGGTGGTTCGCATCAGCGCTGACTTTTGTTGCGGGTCTCGTCGGCGGAACGCTTTTTGTTCTCCTTGGGGCAATAGTTGGCCAGGGTCAACTCTGGGGGTGGAGCAGCGTACGAACAGTGCTCATCGCTGCCTGTTATGACGCTCTACTAGCCCCTCTCGTGTTCCCAGTGGTGCGCTTTGCCTTGAGGGATGAGAGGCCGCGCCCTGCATCCCTCTCGAGTGGGCAAGGATGGTGAGCCACACTCGCCATGAATCAGCCAGGTATATGCACCAACTTCTCTCATGAAAACTATCTGCCCATGAAAACTATCTGCCCATGAAAACTATCTGCCCATGAAAACCATCTGCCCATGAAAACCATCTGCCCATGAACCAGACGAGACTGCGCCTCAGCATCATTGGGGTGGTTGTAATTGCTGTTTTCTCGGCGATGTTTGCGCGCCTGTGGTACCTGCAGATTGCGCAGGGCTCAGAGTATGTGGCTCAGGCCGAGAGCAACAGTTACCGCACCCTTCAGGAGGCGCCTCTGCGCGGCCGCATACTTGATGTCAAGGGCAAGGTTCTTGCAGATAGTCGTATAGCCAATGTGATTACCATCGATAGAGGGATTGACCCAGAGCAACAGAAGATCGTTGTTGGTCGACTCTCAGAATTATTGGCAGTCCCATCGAAGACGCTTGAGTCCCGCCTTGCAGATCAACGCGTCTCTCCATACGCCCCTGTCCCTGTCGCAGTAGATGTACCGATTGAGGCACTGACATTTGTCAGCGAGCACTCAGAAGATTTCCCTGGTGTGAACGCCGAGCCAATGGCGATTCGAAGGTATCCAAATGGTTCGCTCGCATCGCATCTCCTTGGCTACACAGGCGAGATCAATGAAGATGAACTCGCAGCACGACCAACCTCTGCCAAGTACGGACTCGGCGAGGACATAGGCAAAGAGGGGATTGAACTCACTTACGAATCGACGCTTCGAGGCACCCCCGGGAAAGAAGAGTTCCAGGTCGATGCCTCTGGCAACGTGCTTAGAAGCGTTCGACGCGTCGCCCCCAAAGTTGGCCACGATGTCCAACTAACTATTGATTTAGATATTCAGCGCGTAGCGGAGAGCGCCCTCGCCGATGCGATGGCTAGCGCCCGAACGCGAAGAGACATCACTCGTGCGGACAAGTTCATCAACTTAAAAGCCGGGGCTGGTTCGGTTGTAGTTATTGACGTGACTGATGGATCGGTTGTCGCGCTCGCCTCAAACCCAACCTTCGACCCCAACGAATTCATCAATGGAATTCCTACCGTGCGCTGGAAGGCTCTAAACGATCCAGTTAACAATTACCCGTTACTTGACCGAGCGATTGCAGGTCAATATGCGCCTGGATCTACTTTTAAGCTTGTTACCGCTGTGGCGGGACTCCGCTCCGGGATGATCACCCCTAACTCAACCGTCGAGGACACAGGTAAATACAAAATCTCTGAGCAGACCTTCACGAACTCAAACTCTGAGCCATTCGGGAGGATAAGTCTCCAGCGCGCTCTCACTGTCTCGAGTGATGTCTACTTCTACACAATTGGTGGCTCTCTTTGGTCTAAGCAGCGACGCAATGAGAGTGGGGGAGACGTGATTCAGGAGACTGCTCGCCTTTACGGATTCGGGCGCGCCACAGGTATTGCTCTGCCGAACGAAGCAGCCGGGCGTGTCCCCGACTCAGCATGGAAGCAGCGGATACACGATGCAAGGCCCGATGCCTTCCCATACCCAGATTGGCTACCAGGAGACAATGTTCAGTTAGCCGTCGGACAGGGCGACTCGCTTGCGACCCCGCTGCAGATTGCTATGGCGTACCAAGCCTTCGCCTCCGGAGGCCGACTCTCTACTCCGCGTCTCGTCTCGCGTATTCTTGATTCCAAGGGGCGCCTAAATCGAGAGAATCCGGCCGTTGAAGTGGGCAGGGTCCCAGTGCCAGGGCGCGACACGATGCTTGCTGGTTTTGGTGGAGTAGTGGGATCAAGCACTGGTACAGCTTTTGGAGCCTTCGGGTCATATCCGCAGACGCCTCCGTCGGTAGGCGGCAAGACCGGAACAGCTCAGGTTGCTGGGAAGCAGAACACCTCTCTCTTTGTAGGGTTTACGCCCATTCAGAACCCGCGGTACGTGGTCTCAGTCGTGGTGGAGGAGGGCGGGTACGGTGCGGAGACAGCCGCCCCGATTGCACGCGCTATTTTTGAGGCCTTGAATGGATTACCAGTTGGCCCCGTAGCGTCGCTTGCTTATGAAGGTGGTAATTAGTGGCGACCATCGCTCCAGTCTCCACTGTGATGAGCAACCGTAAAGCCCGGTTTCAGTCATCTCCGTTTCGCCACCTAGATCCGTTTCTTATTATCCCGGTTCTAATCATGAATGTCTTGAGCCTGGTGATGATCTACTCATCAACTAAAGGCAAGGCAACACTGCGTGGCGAGGCTGCTTTTGGCGATCCGTTCTATTACGTCAAGCGACAGGCCCTATTCGTAATGCTTGGGCTCATCATCATGGCAGTAACGATCCTCATTGATTATCGCCGGTTGCGAGAGTGGGCACTCGGTATCTACTTGCTCACTGTTGCAATGCTGGCCTTCGTTCTTACTCCGTTGGGCTCGAGCGTAAATGGCAGCCAGGCGCGTTTTGCTCTAGGGCCTTTTGCGATCCAGCCATCGGAGTTCGCAAAGTTCTCAGTAATTCTCATGGCCGCCGCCTACGCCGCTGTGCACCGTGGAGACATGGATGTACGAAGGGTGCTCGTAGTGCTTGGGATCGCAGCGATTCCTCTAGCCCTCGTGATGCTCCAGCCTGATCTTGGGACGGCTCTGGTCATCGGGACAATCATCATCGCGGTTCTCGGTGTAGCCGGAGTAAAGGCTCGACACCTAGCGGTACTTGCTCTCATCGGCGTCACCGGAGCGGTCGTTGCTATCAATGTTGGGGTGCTTGAGCAGTATCAAGTAGATCGGCTTACCGCGTTCCTTGATCAAAACGGCGATACGCAGAGATCGACCTACAATCTTGAGCAATCTAAGACTGCGATTGGAAACGGCGGTCTAACTGGGCAAGGGCTATTCAAAGGTACGCAGACAAGTCTCGGCCACGTTCCAGAGCAGCACACTGACTTCATCTTTACTGCGGTAGGAGAGGAGCTCGGCTTTTTAGGGGCTGCGTTGCTCCTCTCGCTCTTCGGATTGGTGGTCTGGAGGTCATGGCGAACGGCGGCGGTCTCGAATGATTTCTTCGGGGCGCTGTTATGCGTCGGAGTGGTCGCAATGTTCTCTTTCCAAGTATTTGAGAATGTAGGAATGACAATGGGGATTATGCCGATTACTGGGATTCCACTGCCGTTTCTGTCCTACGGAGGGTCATCGGCTTTTGTATCATTTGCATGTGTCGGACTCGTCGCCAATGTCTCAATGAGGAGATTCTCGTGAGGCCTCTACGCCTATGTGCGTTGCTCGCAGTGTTCTCGATCTTTGGGATTGCCTGCTCATCTAATGCATCGAGGCAGGGCTCGCTTGTGACCCCCACTACCCGTGAACGCCGAACAACGACAACTACTGAAGCAACTACAACTACCACGACAATTCCGGTCACAACCACAACCAAGGCCCCTCTCCTCGGGCTTGGTCAGGGCTCAAATGGCCCCGCTGTTCTGGCCCTACAGCAGCGACTAGTAGCTCTTCACTATGACCTGCCAGAGGCGAACGGCAACTTCGGAGCAGCTACCCAGCAAGCGGTCTATGCGTTCCAGAAAGTAAATGGCATGGCTCGGAGCGGTCGCGCAACCGATGATGTACTGGCCCGCCTGGCGACTGCCGAGATCCCCACCACAATGGTCCCGGCTGCAGGTGGAACCCATATCGAGGTTGATGTTGCGCGACAGGTCCTTTTTTATGTTCAGGGCGGAGTAGTAGGCAAGGTTGTTGCTGTCTCTACTGGTTCGGGCAACCGATTCTGTAACAAAGGACGCTGCGACGTAGCAGTCACACCTGGTGGGGCTTTTAGGGTGCGCGGCAAGGTACGCGGGTGGCAGGTAGGGGATCTAGGCCGCCTCTATTCACCCTCCTATTTCAACGGCAATATTGCGGTCCACGGCTCTCTATCGATACCCCCAACCCCGGCTTCGCATGGTTGTGTGCGGGTTCCGATGACCTCCGCCGACTGGCTATTCGCTGCAATGCCCAATGGGATGGCGGTATACGTCCTCAATGGGCCGAATGTGCCTCCACCATTCTCTGATGAGGCCCCAACGACTACCTCTCAGGCCCCATCGACTACCACAACGACCCCAAGCGGATCTTCATCTACCTCAACGAGCAGCAGCTCGACCACTACGAGTACCACCGAGCCCGCCACAACCTCCACAACGGGGATACCCGCTCCTCTCTAGTAGGGTCTCACTGATATGACTGCCCTATGGCCGCGGATCGAACCGCTCCTGGACAGGGTTGAGAAGCCTGCTCGTTACATCGGTATGGAGCGCGGTGCGCAAGTACCGATCCACCGCCCAGATGCAGTGTCCTGGCTTCTCGTATACCCCGACACTTACGAGGTTGGGCTGCCCAACCAGGGACTTCAGATCCTCTACGAAATCCTAAATGAACGCGACGACGCTGCCGCGGAACGCGCGTACGCACCGTGGACCGACCTCGAGGCGCTTATGCGCTCCCGGTCTGTTCCGTTCTTCTCCCTCGATACCCATAAGCCTGCCGGCGAGTTTGATGTAATCGCATTTGGGCTCGCAGCAGAGCTCGTCTATACGAAT
>CAMDSG010000145.1 GCA_945907055.1 Bifidobacterium breve
GGTCAAGTGAGGCGCAGCAATGTTGAGTTACGCCTAGGTCAACCTGCAGCAGCGCCAGACCTTGAGGGCTTTGATCGAGTTGTGCTTGCAACCGGAGCAGACTGGTCTCGCCCAGATATCCCTGGAGCAGAGAATGGGAATGTCCTCACGCTCGACGACTTAACTCCATGGGCATCGGGGGAAATGCGACTCCCCGATGGGCCTGTTGCGATTCTTGGTGGGGGCAAGGCCGGCTTAACTCTCGCTCGCTTGGCCCGATCGGGGGGGCACGAGGTAACGGTGATCGAAGAGACGCAGGTCTTTGCGATTGAGCTGGGGCTTCCAGGGCGCTTCCGGTGGATTGCCGATCTTGAGGCCTCCGGAGTCACGCTCCTCTCCGAGTACCGCGTTACATCAATCAACCAAGATTCGGTGACCGTTATGAGCGGAGATTCGAAAATCGTGGAGATTGAGAGCGCCACCACTATCTGTACAGTCCCCGTTACCCCGCGCAATGATCTACTCGAGTTGCTATTTGAGAGCGGAGCCATGGTTGAAGTAATCGGGGATGCTCACTCGTTAGAGCGCCTAGAGGGTGCTTTCAGGGACGCCGAGGCATTGAGCAGTCGGCTGTAGCACTTGCGACTTGGGCTAACCAATATCTAAGAAAACTCGTGTGACTTTGGCAAGCAGCGCGCAGGGTCGCTACGGTGAGCACATGGGCGCTCCCGCTAATCCACTATTCCAAGAACTCGGCGAATTTCTCAGTGCCCTAAAAGGATTCCTGAGAGCGGATCAGATACTTACCGGAGACGCAATCTCCGAGGATTACACGCACGACGAGGCCCTAACTGTCTCGCCTGTCATGCCTGGAGTAGTCGCACTCCCGGAGAACACTGCAGAGACCGCAGAGATTCTTCGCCTCTCAGATGCAGACTCAATAGCGGTTACAGCAAGGGGAAGCGGGACAGGCCTATCCGGAGCGTGCGTGCCGCGCCCCGATGGCGTACTCATCTCCTTCGAGCGGATGAATGCGATCCTTGAGATTGATACAGAGAATCACACCGCCACCGTGCAACCGGGAGTAACTCTGGAGCAACTAGACGCTGCGCTCCGAGAGTACGGACTTGTATACCCAGTATTCCCAGGCGAGTTGAGTGCAAGCCTCGGGGGGAATGTCGCGACCAATGCTGGCGGGATGCGCGCAGTTAAGTACGGAGTGACGCGCCACCAAGTACTTGGCCTTGAGGCAGTGCTGGCAAGTGGAGAGATAATTCGAACCGGTGGGAAGTTTGTAAAAGCAACAACCGGCTATGACCTAACACAGTTAATCACCGGCTCGGAAGGAACACTCGCCATAGTTACAGAGGCAACGCTGCGCCTCTATCCCCGCCTTGAGCACAGCGCGACAATGCTCGTCCCTTTCTACACTCTTACGCAGGTAACCGCTGCTGTACCCCGTATTCTTGACCGAGGCGTTGGGCCACTAATCCTTGAGTACATAGACCTGCTCACAATGTCGGTGGTTACAGAGTTTGTTGGGCTCGACCTTGGCATACCTGAGGAAGTACGCAGCACAGCACTTGCTTATCTCGTCGTTGTCCTAGAACAGCGCACCGCAGAGCGCTTAAATGAAGATGTCGAGGAACTCGCAGAATTACTAAGTGCACTAGGCGCTATCGATGTCTATGTACTCCCCTCAGCCGCGGGAGAGCGGCTAATTGAGGCAAGAGAGAAGGCCTTCTGGGCAGCGAAAGCCAACGGAGCAAACGATATTGTCGACATTGTTGTGCCGCGCGCGAGTGTTCCAATTTTCATGGAACGAGTAGCGAAGATTGCGGACGAGAACATCAGCTGGATCGCCGGATGCGGCCATGCGGGTGATGGAAACGTGCACCTCTCTGTTTTCCAGCCTGACGACGAACTGCGTTACAAGGTTCTCTCCGAGTTGTTCGCGTTAGGCATGGAACTAGGGGGTGCCATCTCGGGCGAGCACGGCATCGGCACCGCTAAGCGCCGCTGGTATCTAGAGTTAGAGGACCCAAACAAACTCGCACTAATGCGTCGCATCAAATATGCCTTCGATCCAAACGGAGTACTCAACCCAGGAACACTCCTCAGCTAATCGCTACACACAACTTGACTTATTTAGGAGAGAATATGAACGGCGCTCAAGCATTAATTCGCACACTCGTAGATGCAGGCGTTGACGTCGTATTCAGCAACCCGGGCACCTCTGAGATGCACTTTGTTGCAGCGTTGGATGATGTACCGGAGATGCGTGGAGTCCTTACGCTCTTTGAGGGTGTAGCAACAGGTGCGGCAGATGGCTACGCGCGCATGACAGGCAACCCGGCTGCCGTGCTCCTTCATTTAGGGCCAGGACTCGGAAACGGCATCGCCAATCTTCACAATGCGCGCAGAGCTCACTCCCCTGTTGTGAATATCGTCGGCGATCACGCCACCTATCACCACCAGCACGACGCCCCGCTGCAGTCGGATATCGGAGCACTAGCGAGCAACGTCTCCGCTTGGGTACATACCTCTAGCGACCCAAAAACCGTCGCGGCTGATGGCGCCGCAGCAGTCGCAGCATCCCTTGCTTCGCCGGGAGGCGTCGCGACTTTGATTCTCCCTGCCGATGTCTGCTGGGGCGATGGAGGCGTTGTAGCAAAACCTGAGCCGACCCCAAGCCCACTATCCACTAACGCGAAACTCATTACACAATCCATAGCTGCGCTGCAGAGCGGAGAACCCACCGCCCTCCTAGTAGGGGATGGCATTGCTGGCGATCCAGAGTTGTTGGCTGAGGTAGCAGGTCTCGCTGTAGCAACTGGTGCTCGCGTCTTTGGTGAGACCTTTCCATCGCGTATGCGACGCGGCGCTGGCCTACCTGGCTTGGAGCGCATTGCATACTTAGCAGAGTTCGCGCAGATGCAGCTCGAGGGGCTCGTGCACATCATCACACTTGGAGCGAAGTCACCTGCTTCATTCTTCGCGTACCCAGGTAAGGCGAGTGACCTCGTGCCCGAAGGCGCAACCTTGATACACGCGGTGGATCCCGGTGGAGATGTACGGGCAACCCTTGCCGCTCTCACCAGTGCGATCGGCTCCTCTGCCAGCGATGCGCCGCTCGTGGCAGCATTTAGGCCAGAGCCACCGACAGGTCCGCTCACAGGAGAGACACTCGCAGCAGCAGTCGCAGCACTACTACCTGCAGAGGCGATAGTTGCAGATGAATCAAATACAACTGGCCTATGGCTCCCGGGAGCAACCGCCGGGGCGGCGCCACACGACTGGCTCTCTCTTACTGGCGGAGCAATTGGATTCGGAATGCCGATAGCGACAGGCGCTGCAATTGCATGCCCGGGGCGACGCGTCCTGAACCTCGAGTCCGACGGATCCGCAATGTACACACTTCAATCACTCTGGACCCAGGCACGCGAGGGTTTAGACGTCACCACGGTCATACTCAATAACCGTTCTTATGCAGTTCTTAATCTTGAGTTGCGCAGAGTTGGTGCTACCCCTGGCCCCGCAGCCCTTGCGATGCTGGATCTCTCAGAGCCTGCGATTGACTTCGTTCTACTTGCACAGGGCATGGGGGTAACCGCAGAGCGAGTCTCAACATCGGAGGATTTTTACGCAGCACTCGAGCGCTCATTTGCAACCCCAGGGCCAAGCCTCATCGAGGCGATAGTCCCAAACAGCTTTTAGGGGGCAACCCGTTTTCTTCGCTCGGGCTATAGACCAGCAGTTAGATCAATAGTTCTGCGTACGGCTCCATGTTCAAGCAGTGCATCATTCTCGACATGAACCCCAAGGCCGGGACCGGTAGGAACTCGCAGCGCCGATCCCTCTAATAAAAACGGCTCAGTTATATCTCTAGCGAAGTAGCGAGCACTAGCCGATAGGTCCGCAGTGAGAGTGAAGCCTGGTAGCGAGGCAAGTGCGACAGCCGCAGCGCGGCCAATGCCGGATTCAAGCATTCCGCCGCACCAAAGATCGACCCCCGCGTCGACGCACAGATCATGAATCGCAACTGCCTCGCGTAACCCTCCAACCATGGAAGGCTTGACACTCACGATTGAGCAGGCGCCCATCTCGATCGCCCGACGCGCAGCAGTACTCGAAGTAATCGACTCGTCAAGGCATACCGGGGTGGCAGATACTCCGGCGAGTTTGAGATGGGCCTCTAGATCATCAGCAGGGAATGGCTGCTCGATCATCAGGAGTTCAATTGCGTCGAGCCCACATAACCGCTCGATATCTGCGGCGGAGTACGAGCCGTTTGCATCCACTTGTAACGCAAGACTCGGGAAAGCGCTGCGGAGTGCTTCGAGAGGATCTATATCCCAACCTGGTCGGATCTTCACCTTTACGCGCTTGTATCCATCCGCTACGTAACCAGCAACAACACCCAACAAGGCCTCAATGTCACTCTCAAACCCGACTACTACCCCTACCTGAATGAGACTCTGCGCCCCTCCTAGGTCATCTGCGAGCGACCGACCGAGAGCGGTAAGGCTCGCGTCGGCGACTGCAGTCTCGATCGCGTGTGTAGCTGCAGGTGACTGCTCCCAACCCACGAGTAGGTCGCGAACCTCACGCCACTCACCAATCTCGCAAGAGGCTAAGGCCGGAATAAAGAGGCCTTCAATTTTGTTCTGCGCAGAGTCCAGGGTCTCTTGCGAGTAACCACTCGTTGGGAACGCACTGCACTCGCCCCATCCATCGCCAAGATCAGTGGTGATGTGCAGTAGCAGCAACTCGCGCATGCTCTGCTCTGAATGCACTGT
>CAMDSG010000146.1 GCA_945907055.1 Bifidobacterium breve
GAGAGAGCGCTTGCGCAGTCAGCGGCAGCGATTGCTGACTTGGGCCCAAGCGTTACCGAGGCTCTAGGAGGCGAGCTCCCTACAACTCCGGCAGAGGCAAAGACTTCCCTCAAGGAACTTGAGAAGCGACTTGGTTTATTAAGAACCTCAATTGCAGAGTTTGAGAATGCTGCCGCCGCTAGAGCGAGCGCGGAGAGCGAAGCCACTCAAGCAACAGCATGTCGTGCCGAGGTCGAGGCCCTAACAACTACACGGACAAAGGCCGATGCCGGATTAGTGAGTCTGCGCGAGGAGCTAACGAAGGTCGAGGCAGCGGCGCAGTCATTAGATGCTCTTAAGAAAGCAGCAGAGTCCGCTAGCGATCGTGTTGAGAGCGTAAACACTGGCCTAACGCTTGATAACCAGATAGTTGCAGGAGAGAAGACTGAGAAGGCGGCTACTAAAGCGGTTGCAGAGGCAGAGTCAGCACTCAAGGATGCCCGAGAGCGTCATCTTGCCGGATTAGCAGCGCGCCTAGCCGCAGACCTACATGATGGCGATGCCTGCCCAACCTGTGGATCCACCGAGCACCCGACCCCTGCAGAGGTCCCTGCGCATGCAGCGAGCGACGAAGACATTGAGCGCGCAGAGGCAGGACTTAAATCTCTCCAGACTGCACTAAACGCAGCAGTAAAGGACCTAAGTGCGAAGCGGGCAAGGCGCTCTGAGCTACCTGCCGCAGAGGAGTTACAGGATGCTGAAGACAAGCGTGATACATCAAAGGCAGCGTTCGATGCCGCATCCACCGCTGCTGGAACCGCCGATACCCTTCGCTCCCAGGTAGCGGCGGCGCTGCAGATAATCGCAGCGAGTACAACTGAGATTGATGCGCTAAACGCACGCATCACTGCGGCTGATACCACCGAGAAGCTGCAGTTGGCCGCAGCCAAAAAATCCCATGACATCGCGGTGAAGACCTCCCCTGATGTGGAGTCTGCAGAGGCAGAGCACGAGGTGACCACAGATGCGATTGAATTGGTAACTACATTTGCTGCGCTCCTCGATGAAGAAGCGAGCAACGCTGCAACTGTCACAAACCTCAAGACCGCCCTAGAGAAAGCATTGGATCGAAAAGGGTTCAAGGATACAAAGAGCGTCACTGCCGCTGCAATGGACCCCGATGAACTTGAGGAGGCAGCAGCCGAGCTCAAGGAGCGCGAGGAGCGTCGCCCAGTAGTTGCCGGGATACTTAAAGAACTCGCAAAGGACAAACTCCCAGAGCTGCGCCCTGACCCAACAGCGCTTATAGAGCAGCGTGATGCGCTCAAGGAGGAGCGAGACCAAAAAGTAGATGCTGCTCTCACTGCAAAGAACGCAAGTGATCGACTCGGTGCTGCACCAGCTGCATTTGGAGAGAGGCTCGATGAGTTGGCCAGACTTGCAGCATCTCAAGAGATTGCCCAGACCCTCGCAGATATTGCATCCGCTAGACGCCCTCCCAACATCGATCTTGAGTCTTGGGTCTGCTCTGCATATCTCCATAGAGTCGTACTTCAGGCCAATAACCATCTAAAAGTCATGACAAGTGGGCAATACATCCTTCAGATTGGCAGCACAAGCGATAAGCGAAAGCATGGCGGCTTAGACCTCGACGTCTTCGATTCACATACTGGCGTATCACGCTCGGTTAATACAGTCTCCGGCGGAGAGACATTCATGGCATCGCTCGCTCTCGCCCTTGGGCTGGCTGAGGTAGTTGCAGGTCAACAGAACATGCGCCTAGATGCACTATTCGTTGATGAGGGATTTGGTTCTCTTGATACTGAGACTCTCGAGCGCGCTACCGAGGTACTCCAGGGTCTTCAGACCTCAGGGCGCATGGTTGGCGTGATTAGTCATGTCACAGAGATGCGCGCAGCGCTGCGCACCGGTATTGCCGTTACAAAGAACGGAGAGCAGGGCTCAACCCTAAAGGTCGAGTACCAAGACGCGTAATTAACGGCGTAACTACTTGGCTAGACCCTGAAGCATCGATCGGTAGTGCTCGAATTTGGGTACCTCTAAGTCTTCAATCTTTCCTTGATCGTCATAGGTACGAAGACGAAAAGCATCCTCTGCAGCAGGGTGCAGTGAGAACGCCTCACATCCCGCAGCATCTAAGGGTCCGCCTTGGATTGCGAGGCTGATAACCGATGCAGGCGAGAGCGACTCTAAGTACCCGGGATCCATAGCGCAGAGGTAACGCTTCGCAGTGACATGGAGCGCTATGGGTCCAGTTACATCTGGGCCAAATATGCCGGCTAGAGCGCGTGCGCCACTTGCTTCATGTAGATCATCGAGTTTCTTTGCATCGGCCTCGTGCCCCTGGTCTGCAAGATAAACGAGATGGCCAATGTCGTGGAGCAGTGAGGCCGCTATAAGTGCATCGGTTGCATCATCTAACTCGGCAAATGCGGCAGTCTGGAGAGCATGCGCATTCTGAGTTACATCCTCTCCGTAAAACTCCTCGCCATACTTCTCGAATAGGGCAAGCACATCGTTAACACTTGAGAGTTTCGTCATACCGGCTTCCCTTGAAAATCGTTGATAAGTGATACTTGCACGCGAGATCCGTCTACCTCGCTCGCAGCGAACTCTGCGAACTTCTGCTCGTAGTACGCATCGCGAAGATCGCCCTCTCTTGACGCGTTATATGTCGGATAAAGCGCACGCCGAGGTCGATCAGAGTTATTCGCAGCACTTCGATGTGGAGTGCGTGAGTGGAACCATAGGGTTGACCCCGCTGGAACCGGAATCGACTCCCACTCCATTGAGTCAACAACGTCTTGGCGTATGCAGCCATCTTCATTCATCGGAAGCACCTCTGCGTGTCGATGGGAGACAGCCTCCAAGCAACCGTTCTCTGCATCAGCGTCATCAATTGCAATCATGCATGAGACGTGCTGCTGGACAAAGCGATAAGCCGGGGCATCTTGATGAGGAGCGAAGCCAGCACCGCCTGCGGCTTTGTAATTGATCTTCTCCTTGTAGAGAACAGCATCCTCGCCAAGCAGTGCGCTCGCCGTCTCTAGAACTCTGCCCTCCGTGAGCAGCGCTCGCAATCCCTCGTGGTAGGGCACAAAATTCTCAGTGCGACACAGCATCGGCCCTGACTCGGTCATCTCACGATAATGAAGCCAGTTACCGTCCTCATCACGCCAGGCCATGACCTCATTGACCCAACTTTGAAGGGCTTGGGTCTGCCCCTCGTCCAAGAGGTTTATGACGGCCCATCCATTCTCTCTGAAGAACGCGACAGCCTCAGAATCAGCGGTCTTAAACAAAATGGAGCCCATGAGCCTGATGCTAGAGCGATTTCGCCGAGAACCCCGTGACAGAGCAACGCCTTTCAGAGTAAGTTTTAGCCACCCAAACAGGAGGCAACCATGACCGCCATCCACGAACACCCAAATCGCTTTAGTGCTGAGACTCCTTGGCATATGCGAGGCAACTACGCGCCCATTGCCGATGAGGCGACCATTGAGTCCCTCCCTGTAAAAGGCAAAATCCCTCTCGAGTTAAACGGCAGTTACCTTCGCAACGGCTTCAATCCGGCAGGGCGCGTACCCGCTCACTGGTTCTTCGGTGCGGGCATGATCCACGGCTTCGATATTGCAGACGGCAAGGTCGCGTATCGCAATCGTTATGTGCACACTCCTTATGTAGACCAGGACATGGACATGATGGAGGGTATCGGTGACTTAACACTCTCCCCCGCTAATACGAGCATCATCAAGCATGCTGGCAGAATCCTTGCTCTCGAAGAGGCGCATTTCCCGTGGGAGATGGATATCAAACTCAACACACTTGGCTGCGTTGATTTTGATGGTCGACTCAAGACCCCAATGACTGCTCACCCAAAAATCTCTCAGAAGACCGGCGAGATGTTCTTCTTTGGTTATCAATTCTTAAACGAGCCATTCCTCACCTACCACCGCACCGACGCGGCCGGCACACTTCTGCAGAGTGAGGTGATCGATATCCCTCGACCGGTGATGATGCATGACTTCGCGGTTACCGAGAACTATGCGCTCTTCTTTGATCTCCCGATCGTCTTCTCCATGGAGAAAGGCGGGTTCAGATTCCAGCGTGACCTTGGCGGCCGCATCGGTGTAATGCCCCTTACGGGTTCAAACGCAGACGTGCGCTGGTTTGAGGTAGAGGCATGCACTGTCTTTCACTCAATCAACGCATACGAACAGGGTGACGAAATAATCCTGCAGGTTTGCCGTGCTTCATCAATAATGGAGCACGGAATGAACGACATAGGCGACCAGTCGAGCCCGTGGCAGTGGAATCTAAATCTCAAGACAGGTAACGCAACCGAGACTCAACTCGACGATCGCACCGGTGATTTCCCACGGATCGACGACCGACTTGTCGGGCTACCAAGCCGTTTCGGATATATCGCCGGGCTAATGGAGGGTTCATCCCCAGGATTTTTAGGCGAGATTTACAAGTACGACATGAAGACCGGTGGCGTCGAGACTCACTCCTTTGGCGGGGATGAAGCCAACGCATTTGAGCCCATTTTTGTGCCGTCGAGCCCAGAAGCTGGCGAGGATGAGGGATGGATTATCTGCCTATCTCATGATGACTCAAATGATGAGACCACCCTCAACATCATCGAGGCGCAGGACTTCTCTGCTGAGCCAGT
>CAMDSG010000147.1 GCA_945907055.1 Bifidobacterium breve
ATTAATACGAGCCCGTTTTACGACTCCCTCGGCATTCCAATCAACAGGATCATCATTATCAATCCCACCCGGGCTTGTAACCACGACGATCTCTCTCAGGGCCGATCGCGCAGTAGGGGGCGTTCTCACACCAGGTTCAACTGTTCTAGTTACAGCTTCCTTCCCCTCTGATGGCTCCATCCCAACACAGACTGGTGTAATTCTGCAGAGAATTCTTGTAACAAACGTTCAGGTAGCCGACCCCGCTGCTGTGGCTGCATCTGGAGCGTCGGCTCCAGATGCGAATCTTCCAGGCGTCTCACCCCAGGGTGAGATTCTCGTCACGCTCGCTGTTGAACCGGCGAGCCTTACGAAACTTATTTACGCAGCAGAACACGGAACGATTTGGCTCTCCACTGACCCCAAGACTGCACCGAATGCGCCAGGCGGAGCAGCTACACGCAGTTCGGTATACCAGTGAGCGGAATCTTTCTAGCTGGGTCAGACGACTCATGGGAGGAGTCGGTCCGCAAGGCGTTCGGCGGAACTATTAACGGCGAACTCAGAGCATGGAACGAGAGCAGCGAGGACGACACGAGCAAGACGCTTGGGGACATTCGATCCATCGAGCCTCTGGTAGTCACCGTAGGACCTGCACTCGGGACTGAGTCCGCTCTCAAACTCTGCAGCGAGATAGACGAACGGTTCCCTGAGATATGTGTTGTGCTCGTCTCAGAGCCCGGAGAAGGAGTATTTGAACGCGCTCTACGCTCAGGAGTAAGGGACGTTGTCTCCCCACTTGCTGATGCCTCCGAGATTCGCGAGACCCTTGATAGAGCGAAGGAGACAGCATTCAAGCGCAGATCTAACCTCTCCTCTGGGCCTGTGAATACTGAGATCGAATCACGCGTGATTGCGGTCGTCTCGCCAAAAGGCGGAGCTGGAAAGACTGCGATCTCGACGAATCTATCTGTGGGGCTCGCTCAGCAGCTCCCGGGGCAAGTCGTGGTCATGGATCTTGATGTGCAGTTCGGCGATGTTGGCCACGCATTGCGACTACTACCCGAACGAACGCTCAGTGACGTCGTAGGCCAGGGGTCGCGCCTCGATGCAAGCGTTGTGAAGGCCTGCCTGACTCCACATCCAAGTGGACTATTCGTGCTCTCTGCGCCTGATACCCCTGCCGAGGCAGATGATGTGACTCCAGAGCAGATTACAAAGATTATTGAGATTCTCGCCAAAGAATTCAAGTATGTAATTCTTGATACAGCTGCTGGTTTAGATGAATTTACGTTGACCGCGATGGAGAGCGCTACCGACCTCCTGCTTGTCTGCGCTACCGATGTGGCTAGTACTCGCAGCATGCGCAAAGAAATTGAAGCTTTTGATCAGATCGGTCTCACAACACAGCGACGACACTTTGCTCTAAACCGTGCAGATGCTCGAGTCGGGCTAGAGATACGAGACATCGAGGGAACAATTGGGATGCAGGTCAACGTTGCAATTCCATCGTCCCGCAACGTTCCGCTCTCAATGAACCAAGGAACTCCAATCCTCGAATCATCTCCACGAACTCCAGTCGCACGCGCTTATGGTGAACTCGTTAACCATTTCCTTGCTCCGCCCAATGACTCGCCAACGCTTACCACCTCAACTGAAGCCGCCGTGTCGCGCTTTAGACGCAAGCGCGAAGTTCGATGAGCCTCAAGGATCGCCTCCTAGGAGCGAACGACAATGCGCTTCCAGCGCAGCACCATTCGCTGACGTCTAGCGCTGATGAAACAACGTTCGATCCTGCTGCGGCACCTATTGCAGATCCTTTTGTTCTAATCAAGCGTCGAGCTCAGGATGCGTTATTCGCTCGACTCGGTTCCCGCCTTTACGACTCGTCTCTAGGTGAGGACCAACTCGACTCTTATGTAGTACAGGAACTCTCTCGAGTGATCGATGCTGAGCGCGTGCCCTTGACTCCCGCAGAGAGGGCACGCATCGTTGCTGAAATCTGTGATGACGTCCTCGGCTACGGAGCGATTGAACGGTTCCTGGCCGATCCTGAGATCACAGAGGTTATGGTCAACTCGCTTGATTCGATATACGTAGAGCGCGCAGGGCGCCTAGTTAGAACAAATGCTCGCTATGTCTCCGAGGAGCACCTCAGGCAGGTCATAGAGCGCATCGTCTCAAAGGTGGGGCGTCGGATCGATGAATCTTCGCCAATGGTTGATGCCCGCTTGCCCGACGGAAGCCGCGTAAATGCCGTCATCCCTCCACTCTCTATCGACGGCCCAGTTTTAACGATTAGAAAGTTCTCGGAGAAGGCGTATTCACTCCATGATCTGGCAGGTATGCGGGCCCTCACGGAACAGATGATTGATCTACTAAGCGCCTGCGTTGAAGGGCGCCTGAACATCTTGGTCTCAGGCGGTACAGGTACCGGAAAAACAACGATGCTCAACGCTCTCTCACAGTTCATCCCCAATGGCGACCGTGTTGTAACCATCGAGGACGCCGCAGAGCTTCGTTTGGTCCAGAACCATGTTGTACGTATGGAGAGTCGGCCACCCAACATTGAGGGCAAAGGCGAGATATCGATTCGAGATCTAGTACGGAATGCGCTGCGCATGCGCCCCGACCGAATCATCGTGGGAGAAGTTCGCGGTGCTGAGGCTCTTGACATGCTCCAGGCAATGAACACTGGGCACGAAGGCTCTCTCTCCACCCTGCACGCTAACTCTCCAAGAGATGCTCTCTCTAGGCTTGAGACGATGGTGCTTATGGGTGGAGTCGATCTCCCTGTCCGAGCTATCCGGGAGCAGGCAGCCTCGGCTATTGACCTTGTAATTCACGTAAGTAGATTGCGAGATGGAACACGCCGGATTACTCAGGTCGCAGAGGTCAACGGCATGGAGGGCGATCGTCTACTCCTCACCGACCTGTTCGCATTCGACTATGAAGCAGGGATTGATGAAAACGGTTTCTTTATTGGGGATCCGTTTAGCACTGGCCTGCGGCCTAACTTCTTAAACAAACTCCGCGACCAAGGGGTTGAGGTCCCCGACTCAGTCTTTGTTCTCTCAGAGCGAACGAAGAATCAGGGTCGATGACCGCGCGAAAGGGATCACTCTTTTCACTAGCCGCTGCTGCTGCTCTGTTTACAGCAGCACTCTTCCCCTCTGTCGCAGCCGCCGCAGACTCTGTAATCGTGAGCGGTGCAGACCTAAGTGCTGCACCAAAAGTAACGCTTACTGTCGCTGTAACAAGCGCATCTGGCTCTCCAAATCTCAACTCCTCTGCTTTTACTGTTATCGAGACCACCTCTAAGCGAAGCGCCAAAGTGATAGGGCTCCCTGGGGACGCGTCACAGGTTGCTCTAGTCATCGACACATCCGGAAGCATGTCTGGGGCAGGGCTTAACGGAGCAAAAGCTGCAGCGCTCGCTCTACTATCTCAACTTCCTCCAGCCGCATCGGTCTCCGTAACTGGCTTTGGAAATTCCCCTTACTTGGCCAGCAATTACACAACCGATCGCGCTGCTACAACCTCGGCGATCAACAATTTGAGGGCGAATGGAGAGACTGCTCTGAACGACGCTGTCTCAATGGGTGCTAAGAGTTTCACCTCCGCTCGCCGAACTCTTGTGGTGCTCACCGATGGGCGCGACACAGTAAGTAACGGCTCAACGCAGCAGGCCACAAAAGATGTCAAGGACTCCAACTCAGTTGTTTACGGAGTAGTACTCGATACAGCAGACTCTGATGTAGTGGCCCCAACCGCCTTCGCCGCTGCATCGGGTGGCCAGGTAGCGCGAGCCACTGACCCGAGTGGTCTTCGAGGAATCTTCACTAAAATTGGCAGCGAGTTGGCCTCTCAGTACCAAATCAGTTTTATATCCACCGGTAAAGGCTCAACCGGTTTCACGGTTCGTGTCGCTACCCCAGAGGGGACGAAATCCGGGGCAATCCGAGTGAACCTCCCGGCATCGCCTACAGATGCAGGGGCAGAGGAAGCGCTGCCGAACCCAACTACCCCATCGGGTAACACCAGTACCTCCGAAGGTGCAGGATCATCTCCCCTGCTTCTCGTTCTTGGCCTTGTCGCGATCATGGGTGCTGTCGGAGTCGGGGCATTTGCTTTTCTCTCAAATGGTGCCCCTGGGAGCCAGCTGGCAGGGAACAAAAACTCGATCGGTTCTTCACCAACGATGCTTAGCGAGATCAGGCGCGGGGCAACAGCTTTGGCGGAGCAGTCGCTGCGTGCGGCAGAGGGTGGAGATGCTTTAAATAGAGCGTTAGAACGCGCTGGTATCGACATGCGGCCCGGCGAGTACATACTCGCCGTAGGTGTCTCAATTCTCGTATCGGGAATTGTTGGGCTTCTACTAGGGCAACTAGTGATGGGGATCATCTTCGCACTGATTGCATTCTTCGTAGCGCGATTGATACTTACGCGAAGGATTGCCAAACGACAAGTAGCCTTCGCAGACCAACTAGAGCAGACGTTGCCTTTATTAGCAGGGAGCCTTCGCGCTGGCTTCAGCGTTACGCAGGCAATCGATGCGGTAGCACGAGAATCTGAGTCTCCAACAGCGGATGAATTTCGCAGGGTG
>CAMDSG010000148.1 GCA_945907055.1 Bifidobacterium breve
CTCCAAGTGCGATGAAGGCAGCCTTGAGCGGATTACTAAGAATTCCCCGGCGTGAGACCCCCTCATCGTTCTCCGCTGGAGCCTCAACGCTGGGCATTGAAGCCAATTGCTCTGTCATTCCCCAAGTATCTACTTGTTGCTTCAATTTATCAATAGGCCCTCCTAATAATTTGGTAAGACTTGCGCTGGGCAGGGAGCCTTCAGGGGTGTATTTCTTGCTAGTTTCAGGTCCTCGGGCGGGTCAGAGCATTTGAAGCAATCAGATTTTGGGGGAGTCATGACAGGCTTTAAGGGTAGGTCAAAGGGTAGATCTAACGGTAAAAGAAATTATTCATTTAGGGTCCTAGTAGGAGCGACGACTTCTCTCTTTGCGCTGATCTCGATCTCCATAGTCCCTGCGGTGGCTGTCTCTCCAACGAAAAAAGTTACTCCAGAACCCGCATACTCAAAGCCCGGCCCTTATGCCGTAGGTGTCACAACACTCTCGCTGCCGGATCGCAAGATCGAGGTTTATTACCCAGCCAAGACGGGGAGCACCAAGGGCAAGAAGCGTGCAACCTATCTTCAGACTGACGCTATTCCGCCAGACATCCTTGCTGGTCTCCCAGCGGTACCGGCAGGAACTGATCTCTCTGTAACTATTCCTGCATACCGAAATGTTCCGGTTGCAGCATCGAAGTTCCCGATCGTTCTTTTTTCTCACGGTGCTGGCGGGTGGAGAGGTGTCTACGGCTACCCGCTATCAGGCCTCGCGTCTTGGGGTTTCGTTGTCGCCTCGGTTGACTTCACTGAGTATGGACTTCTCTCCCAGTTTCTAGGCACAGGTGGCGCAGCTGATCCAAACCGTAGAACCAAGATCTCGGCTACAGCAGTAGCTGCGATTGACCTTGTTGTAGCGGAGAACACAGCCAAGGGAAGCAGATTCAAGGGGCATTTGTTGCCAGGGAAAGTTGGCGCAGTTGGCCACTCGGCAGGCGGCGGGACAATGTTCAGCCTCCTAGATAACAAGCGCATATCTTCGATAGTTGGCTGGGCTGCGGTAGGGCCGCAGGCACCCGTAACCTCCCGCACCCCAACCATGCTGATCACCGGGGCAGAGGACATAGCGATTACCCCAGCATCAGCAGCGGCTTCATATGCAGCGTTGAACGCTCCAAAGCGCTTCGTTGAGATTGGCAAGCTCGGGCACAATGCGTTTAGCGATGCGTGCCTTGCGATTCGTTCTGGTACTGATTTGATCGGGATCGCTAAGGGTCTAGGTATCGGTATCCCAGAACGACTCCTAGAGTTGGGGCGAAATGGTTGTGGAGTTGATTCTCTCGCTACGAAGAAGGGCTGGCAGATAATTCAGCAGTTCACTGTCGCCGAACTTCGCAAAGACTTAGGCATCAACAAAGCCCCCATCGGGCTTACTCCAGCTGCAGCGAAGGCGTTTCCTGGTGTCACAATTACTTACAAACAGCAACTTAAATAGGGGCGTTACCTTAGTGTGGGGCTCGTCAATATATGAGAGCCGCTACTAGACGGAGAGCAATGTGAGCGATACGACGATCTACACAGCGTCGAAGATCGTCACGATGCATTCCTCAAATCCTGTTGCGACTGCGGTGGCCGTTAGAGATGGCTGCATTCTTGCTGTCGGCTCGTTAGAGGAGTGTCAGGCTTGGGGTCCTCACGTAATTGATGAGCGTTACGCCGATGCAGTAATCCTGCCTGGATTCATTGAGGCGCATGGGCACATCATGGATGCTCTAAATAGTGAGCAGTCCTACGTGGGGTTTTTTGATTACCCACTTGCAGATGGATCAACGGTGCTCGGGATTACCTCGACAGCTGCTTTGATCTCGCGGTTAAAGGAGATTGAGTCTGGTTTAGGCGATGATGAGATTCTCTTGGCCAATGGACTAGATCCAATCTTCTTCCCGGGAGAACCCAGGCTCACGTGCCACGACCTCAATGAGGTCTCAAAGACACGACAGATTTTTATACGCCATGCGAGCGGTCACCTTGCAACGGTGAACTCTGCACTTATGGAGGCTGAAGGAATCACGCGCGATTCATTGACGCCTGGAGTAGGTAAGGACAAGAGTGGCGAGCCAAACGGGGAGTTGCGCGAACCCCCGGCAATGTCTCTGGCGAGCAGGGCATTTCGAGAGATGCAGATCAGGAGCATCAATCCTGGCTTGGTACGAACACATGGCGAGATGGCACGAAATGCTGGAGTTACTACCTCTACTGAGTTGGTCGGCCTCATGCTCCTATTGCCACAGCAATTAGAGGCATGGCATGAGATTGTCGATGCGCCAGATTTCCCTGGCCGCATGGTTCTTTACAACTTGCCCTCGATGCCGGGCACCTCTGCCGATTATGACGCAATGGCTGAGGCGTTCCTCGCTCTTCAAAAGAGCGACACACCGAAGATGCGCAACGGTGGAGTCAAACTCATCATCGACGGTTCGATACAGGGATGGACCGCGAAGATGCAGTGGCCGGGTTATTTTAGTGGGGAAGACAACGCGCATTTGTTGACTACTCCAGAAGAGTTAAAGGCCACAGTTAAGGCATTTCACCGACGTCGAATCAATATCAATGCTCACTGCAACGGGAATGCTGCCACCGAGATCTTTCTTGACGCTGTAGAGGATGCCCTTATTGACTTTGCTTGGCTTGATCATCGCCATGTCGTGCAGCACTCTCAGACCTCTACAGCAGCGCAGTACCGACGCATGGCAAAACTAGGGGTCTGTGCCAATATTTTTACAAACCACATTTGGTACTGGGGCGACCAGCACTCCGAGATCACGATGGGGCCTGATCGAGTGCGAGGCATGTGGGCATGTCGGACCGCTCTCGACGCTGGTGTGCCTATCTCGCTGCATACAGACTCTGGTGTTACCCCAATCGGTCATCTGATGACGATGTGGTGTGCCGTGAATCGAGTTACTCCCACTGGTCGAGTGCTTGGGGAGGCTGAGCGAATCACTCCATATGAAGCGCTTTATGCAGCAACGCTCGGTGCGGCTTATCAACTTCACTTAGACCATGAAATTGGAAGCATAGAGACGGGGAAGCGCGCGGACTTTGCTGTGGTTGATGCATCGCCATTAGATGTCGATCGGCTAGCAATACGCGACATATTGGTCTTTGGCATCGTCGTTGGGGGCGAGCACTTCGAGGCCCCCCAGAATGCTGAGTCGGGATCATAAGTGAGTGAAGAGCCTCGCGATATTGGAGTATTGATCATCGGTGGATACCTGGGTTCGGGAAAGACCACACTTGTAAACCACATCCTGCATAGTGGGACAGGTCGTGAGACCCTCGTTCTTGTAAATGATTTTGGTGAGATAGCAATTGATGGTGATTTGATTGAGGCTGACTCTGATGGAGTTGTGACGCTTGTAAATGGCTGCTCCTGCTGCGCTCTCTCGACTCCGCTGATCGAGTTTCTAGTCTCACTACGCGAGCGGGCGACTCGTCCGCAACTCTTAATTATTGAGGCGAGCGGGGTGGCTAATACTGCGCTAGTTGCTAGCCATGCCATGATCCCAGGGTTCAGACTCGAGGGAGTTGTCACGGTTGTTGATGCTGAGACAATTGGCGAACGATTGAGTGATGACTATGTTGGAAATACGGTGCAGCGCCAGATTGAGGCCGCTGATGTTTTGGTCATTAACAAGACTGATCTAGCCGGTGCAGTGGATGTCGAGCGAGCGAGCGAATTACTTGGCTCGCTAGCTCCAGGTGCTTTAGTGGTTGAGGCCGTGAACGCCGAGGTCCCGATTGTCTTCCTGCTCGGGGAGACCCTTGAGAGTGATCTTGATTTATTCGAAGTGCGGAACGCGAGTGATAGTGGCGAGCCGCACGCAAAACATGAAACTTGGTCATGGGAGTGCGACACGGTAATCAACCGCACCCGATTCGAATCGGTACTCGAGTCGCTTCCAGATCGAGTCCTGCGAGTTAAGGGTGTGGTGAATTTCGATGCCAGCCCTCTGCACCGCTCAATCATTCAGCGGGTTGGGTCACGGCTAGCAATTACCCAAGGGGCTGCATGGGGGAGTGATCAAGCGACGAGCCGAGTAGTTCTAATCGGCTATCCAGGGAGCATCAACCCGAAGGTTCTCGCGGAGGCCTTCAACGCAGCCTCGATTTAACTAGCCTGATCAAGATGGCACCGCTAGAGAACATTGACTGGTTTGGGATTACGCGGCGCAATGCTCGGTCGGTGCAGACAACTATTGGTTGGATTTTCTGGGACCCCGGCGCAGTTGCCCGTTATCAGGTGCTCGGCCTTCCTGGCCCCCTCGGTTACATAGCGGCGCGCTGCGCTCCACTCTCTGCCGCTGGTCCAGACGCTGTTATTGCTGCCTTCGGTTCTGTCAGCCCTGACGGAATCCGTATCGCATTTGAAATAATAAAGCAGAACGGCGGATCGTTTAACGATTTCTGGCATGCGCGCGATGATGCGGTTTTCGAGGGGCTTCACCAGTTTGCCCCTGCAATCGTCGAGCCGCTGATCGAACTTGCGCCACATCTGTGGAGTGTCGTTGACG
>CAMDSG010000149.1 GCA_945907055.1 Bifidobacterium breve
AATATGGAGGACGCCTCCTTCATGCTGATCTCTGGGATCCCTCCGGTCTGGAATGAGGAGTGGCAGGAGCGGGTGCAGATGTCTATTGACGACCACGGGAAGCACCGAACTGTGGATGAGATGATTCATCAGCGGATCGGCAACTACGAAGAATTCTGTGAGTACCAGCGCACGGTCTTCGGGCGAACTGAGGCTTGGTTAGAGGGGATCGACCCGGCAATCTTTACGAATGTCCTGATCGAGCGACCTTTCCCGCCCCAGGTCGCGAGTACCTACAGCGCTCGAGTCGCGGGTGACGTCGGCATCACGGTCCTCGACGCGCTCGAGTGCTGGCTATATCAGCATGGGCTACGCCACATGGGCGAGATCGAATTGGCACGCGGGCTAGTCGGCCTCGGTGGTATGACTAGTTAACTGTTAGATACCGACTGCGTCTCGGGCTCTAGCAATTGCTAGTTGTAACAGAGGCGGGTGAGCACTCCATCCACGATTTGATGTCGAGCGTGACATCACCGAAGCCAACTATCTGGTCGACTCTCGGATCGTATGCCAGGGACATGTTGTTCTTGACCTGAATGTTATTTGCGTATACAGCACCGTTGAACTGTGCACTGTTCTTGAATGCGACAGGGCCATTGGGAGCGTAAAGAAGGACAGCAGTGTTGCTCCCACCGCTCAGTGAAGAGGTCGACATGTCAAAGTTATTTTTTAGCCCAATCGCACAGTCTCCCGGGTTTCCTCCTGTTGTCGAGCAGGCCGATGTAGAGGCAGAGTAATAGGAGACGAGTACTAGCAATTTGTCGGCGCTATTCGAAGAGCCGATACCGTTCGCATCGATCGGAGAATCGGTTGCAACAATGGTCGTATCTCCTGCGATGCTCACACCGGTGAGATCTATAGGGGTAGCTGAGCCTCCGCCAGTGATATAGAACGTGCCTTGTAGCGCATTACGGTTTGCTGCAATGTATGAATTAAATAATGAGTAATCCGCTGGAAACGTATAGGTGTGTAGCGTTGAGGCTGGGTAGTTGGCGGCATTCCAGACAAAGGCGGGCATCTGCTCCGACCCCGCCGCCGCACTGCATGTGAGGGACGAGTGAGTCCCGCTGCTGCCGCTGCCGATGATTGATCCCCATGTCGTTACTGAACCCGAGATGGTCCCGTCGTTACCCACTGCGTAGCGGGAGTGCCCTGGGTCATCCGAGCACCCCGGCGTACTTGAGGAGGCTTTGACGGCCCCGCCGACGCTAGCTCTATCTGAGACAACCACTGACTTAGAAGACGAGTCGTACCCTCCGGTCCAGATGTCGCCCTCAACACTTGACCCGCCCTCAAGGGTTACCCATCCCATCGCAGCAGTGATATTTCCGCTTCCAATGGCGCCGGATGGGCACCCTGCTGAGTCTCCAGCTTTCACGGAGTCATTTTGATAAACGGTGACATTCGAGTTCGCCCAAATATCGCCGCATACAACGTTGTTGTTCTTGGTGGTCACGTCGCTCAAAGAAAACATTGCATAACGAAATGAAGTTGGCGGAGCGAGGATGACACGGATGCGCCTGCTTGATGCAAGCGAAACATTCGTTCCCACGGTACCGACTGCGTCAATCTGATAGTGCTTCCGTGCCAATGGAGTTACTACATACTGCCAAGTTCCCTCTGTGGTGGATCCGCTCTGAGCGCCGTTTGGTGCAATCCCGTTAGTCGATTGGAGATATGCGATTGCCTCATGAACTCCAGACTCTGCAACGTGGACTGCTGCTCCCCAAGAACGGTTGCGTGCAGTCGCAAAATCACTATGGTTCTGAGTAGAGAGCATTACAACGACGAGTCCGGAGATGATAACCATCACTATTAGCGTCGTGATCATCGCGAAACCTCCTTCACGGCGATCGCTCATGGCGAGCGCAGTTTCACCTTGGTAATTTCTCATTACTGCACCCTGTTTCTTAGGTTGACCTCTGAGTCGAGGACTAGAACGGTTTCGGGATCACGCTTTGGCTTAACTTGAAGCATGATCTGCACCCACTGTGCCCCTGGTACGGGCGGTGCAGATTGATAGGTAAATATTGAGTCGTTAGCAAGTCCAGCCTGTACGGGTATAGCGACTCCAGTATCAAGGCGGCGGGTAAGCGTCCCATTGGTTGCTGTGTACGTGATATTGCGCAGTTCGCCGTGCACATAAGTCGAGAACGAGACCGCACTCTCTGAGGAGTTCGACTCATCAACAGCAGTGGCTTGACGTAGTTCTTTTGTCATGTTGTTAAGCACGATTCTCATCGAATCAAGGCTTGCCGTGCGGTCTGCTTGGTAGGCCTGTGAACGCGTAACTGAGTCGAGGGTCTGGACAACAACGACACCGATAACGAGCAAGAGCGAGACGGTGATTAGGAGCTCAATGAGGGAGAACCCCTTTTGGCTCTCTACTGATTGATGAGTATGTCTCTTGTTGAAGCGCATTATGTGCACTGATTCTTAGAGAGGGTAAGGATGTTGCTTGCGAGAGATTGATTCCCTGCCTTGTCGTAGGCGCCAACATAGAACCTGACAGAGGTCAGAGACTTCGCGTGTGTATCTGATCCAGTCAACCCTGTAGTGCTTGATACGACAGCCCAGGCAACTCCATCAGTCGATCGATAGATCCGATACCCAACGAGGTTTGAGTCGCTGCTAGCGCTCCAAGTTAGGAGAGCAGTCCGGTTTGTCCCAGAGCAAGTAACTGACTTCGAGACTGTCCCCGGTGTTGCCGGCTCTGTTGTGTCAAGGATAATTGTTGCAGTTCCAATGCTCCACGAAGACCCAGTAGCAGCGCGGGCTCGCCCCGATATTTGTTTAGTGCCATCCCCCGCACCGAGGGTCCAACCGAGAGCAGGATTCTCAGAGTCCCAAGCCGTCTCCGCTCCCCAGGTATCTCCGCCATCATTCGAGAATTGGGTCCAGACGCCCGCGTTACAAGCAGACATGGACTGAGAGAGGGTGACTGTTCTTGAGGATGTGTAATTGGCTGAAGCACTAGTACCGCTGGCTACTGAGAATTGTCCACACCCCGTAATGGCCGGGAGGGTTGTAGTGGTAGGGGGAATCGTGGTGCTTGTTGTCGTAGTTGTAGCAGTGCCGCTTACTGTCACGGTTCCAGAGGTAAATGTCACAGACTGTCTTAGTACGCGGGCCGAGCCTTGAACTGCAATATTTCTGTACTTCACAACAACAGTTATTCGCTTGAGATTCTGTGTGCCCGGAACATCGGGGGCGTCTACCCAAGTCACGAACTGGTATACGTCAACTTTTGTTGTCCCGATCACTACGGGGCTCTCAATGTGCTGCACGGGCCCGGGCGTTATGGAATCAACAACAAGTGTCTCGAGATCGCCTTCACCTGTGACGTCGTAACGCGCTCCGTCTTCTGAAACCCAGTAATCTGGATTGGTCGCATCGCTCGACTTAGTAGGTGAAGTAGACATCGCCATCTGTGTGTAGTCAACATCTCGTAACTCTTCGAGTCGTTTATTCGCAGCAGATTCGGCTACCTGGCGCTGCCTTCCGAGTGACACTGATTTATAAGCAACTCCGATTGAAGCACTCAGACCGACCATGATGATTGCAAGTAGGGAGATTGCGATAATCAATTCAATGAGGCTCATGCCAGCCTCAGATCTAGAACCGCCATCGGGCGCGCAAGGTATAGCTCGGTTAGCTATACCTAATCTTGCTCGCCTTCTGTGGCCAAGCATCGTGGACCTCCTGTTGCCCTGCGCCTCGCAGGTACAGCAGTTATCGGCCCAACGGAGGGGATTCTTGACCCTGTATTTCTCAGAATATAAGCGGTTATCCTGCTTCGAAGAGGGCTTTGGCCTCTCTGAGTATCTCTACAAGTAGTGAGGTTGTGTCCCGAGCATCAAACTTCTCCAATACACGATTGCGCCCGGCAAGCCCCATCTCGCGAGATTTAACTGGGTCATTGAGCATCTGCCTGATTGCCGCGAGCAGAGCACCATCATCGGCACTCTCTGGGAGTACTAAGCCGGTAACTCCGTCTATTGCTATCTCGGCGCGAGCAGCTACATCGAGACTAATCGTCGGGACCTCACCTGCCATCGCCTCAATTAGGGCATAGCCAAACGTATCCATCTCAGATGGGAATACAAAAAGATCAGTGGCTGCGAAAAGCGTTTCAAGACGAGGATCTCCTGGGCGAAAATCTTGAAAGACGCGCAGCCCCTCTTGCGGTTTAACATCATCTCTTGTGACGAGAGTGAGCGTTGTCTCGGCGCTTAGGTAACGCCGCCAAATATCGAGCAGGCGGTTCCCTCCTTTGCGGCTCAATCGCGTCCCTATAAAAGTGATCTGCGGTAGCGCATTACTTACGCGCGGCAATGCATCGTGGACAGTAATACCGAATGGAACAATTCGGATTCGTTCATCAGGAACTCCGTAGTCGGTTCGTAGTGAATTAGCAGTCCACTCCGATTGAGCAATTACAAGCGTCGCCGATTCGTAGACCTTTTTTTCAAATAGTTTTGTGAGAG
>CAMDSG010000150.1 GCA_945907055.1 Bifidobacterium breve
GGAGGGGCTACCCGTTCAACGCTTAGCTAACTCCGATGCCTTGCTCGAGGTTGCAGAGGCAATGGGAGTCGATGGAGTCGATGCCCTTTATATCGCGATAGGAGAGGGGCATCTCTCTGCTCAAGCAGTGGCGCATAAAATTCAGAAGCATTTGAGTGATGGAGAAGAGCAATTCCCTGTCACTGCGCGCAAACCCCAGAGAAGTTCGCAGAGAAGACGCTCGGTGGGGGTTCATGCGGAGGGGCTTGACGACGTGATGGTGCGGCTCTCGCGCTGCTGCACGCCTGTTCCCGGGGATGAGATTATGGGCTTCTTGACACGGGGGCGTGGTGTCTCTGTGCATCGAACCGACTGCGCCAATGCGAGTGGGCTCGCAACGGTCTCGGAGCGCGTCATTGAGGTCGAGTGGGATCACGACGCCGTTGGCACTTACGTTGTTTCTCTTGAGATTGAAGCCCTAGATAGATCAGGTTTGCTTCGAGATATTGCCCATACGCTCTCAGAGCATCATGTTGGGATCGTCGCTAGTAGCAGTCAGACATCACCTGATCGGGTTGCCCGCCTTAGGTTCGATTTTGAGCTCGCGGACCCAGGCCATCTTGACTCCATTGTTGCTGCTGTAAAAAGGGTTAGATCCGTATACGAGGCGCAGCGAGTCCTGCCGGGTATATCAACCTCGTAAGAGGCTTCTGAGTTTCGTGGCGTTACAGGCCCATCTGGGCAAGCGCTCGCCGGTAGCATCACCAGCGTGTCATCTGATCCAGCATTTCGCGCCCCTATTGGGGTTCATGATGTCCTTCCCCCGGAGTCTGGGAGGTGGGCAGATGTTGTAACGCGCTTTGCGAGGCGAGCCGGGATCTTTGGTTTCGGGCTGATTCAAACACCTCTTTTTGAGCACATCGAGGTATTCCGTCGCGTAGGCGAGCACACCGATGTTGTGAGTAAGGAGATGTACGAATTTCGCGACAAGGGGGATCGCCACCTTGCACTGCGACCCGAGGGGACCGCCTCGGTTGTGCGTGCTTATGTGCAGCACCGTCCTCTTCCTCCTTGGAAGGTTTGGTACTTCGCCCCGAACTTTCGCTATGAGCGCCCTCAGAAGGGACGATACCGTCAGCATTGGCAACTCGGTGTCGAGGTACTCGGGTTAGATGATCCAGCAATCGATATTGAGGTGATTGCTTTAGCAGCCGGCTTCTATAGCGATCTAGGCCTCCGAGATCTGCGCCTCATCATCAACTCAATGGGGGACCCCGAAGGCAGGGGAGCCTACGTAGAGGCTTTGAGGTCGCACCTACTTAATAACAGCGATCTCAATAACAGCGATGCTCTAGGGCCCGAGTTTGTGGAGCGCGTCGAGGCGAACCCATTGCGTGTGCTTGATTCGCGAAACCCTGAGTGGCAGTCAGTAATTGAGACTGCTCCACTCATCTCGGATCACTTGTCGCCAGATGCGAGCGCTCACTTTGAGGCAGTAAAGGCCGGACTAAACGCGCTCGGAATTGAGTTTGAGGTAGATGGTCGACTCGTTCGAGGGTTCGATTACTACACCCGCACCACATTTGAGTTTCAGAGCACTGCGCTCGATGCAGCACAGAATGCTGTCGGAGGTGGCGGCAGGTACGACGGCCTCGCCGAGGCCATGGGCGGGCCTTCAACCCCTGGCATCGGCTTCGGCATTGGTGTTGAGCGACTCCTCCTCGCTTTAGATGCAGAGGATGTTGTCTCAAATGCAGGGGGCAACTCCCAGAGTGTTTTTGTCATCGATGGGCTATCTGGTGCTGACGACCTCCTACTACTCACAATCACATCAAGCCTGCGAGAAGCTGGAATCTCCACTGAGCGAGCGTACGGCGGGCGCAGCCTGAAGGCCCAGTGGAAGGCCGCTGACCGCTGTGGTGCGAGGTACGGAGTGATGATCGGCAAAGCAGAGTTAGAGCGCGAATCGGTAGCTGTAAAGGATCTAGAGACCGGTGAGCAAATAGAGGTAAGACGCGACCAATTGGTGTCGTGGCTTCAGGAATCTTTTGAGGAGAACTACGAATGATGCGGACCCACTATGCAGGCTCTCTACGTGGGGGCGATGCGGGATCAATAATTACAGTCTGTGGATGGGTTGCGGCACGGCGTGATCATGGAGGAGTTGTATTCCTCGATCTGCGCGACGCATCAGGAATCCTTCAGATTGTTATAGATCCAGCGACACCCGCAGGGGCAGACTCGTCAAGAATCAGGTCTGAGTTTGTACTTCAAGTCACCGGTGTAGTGCGCCCTCGCCCGGGCGGTACCCTCAACGTGGACCTCCCGACCGGCGAGGTAGAAATAGCAGCGGATTCAGTTGTGATTCTCAACGAATCAGAGCCGCCACCCTTCCCCTTAAACGATCGTGCTGATGGAGTTGACGAGTCGCTTCGACTCCGACACCGTTACCTCGATCTAAGGCGAGGAGCAATGCAGCGCAATCTTCGGCTGCGTGCAGGGGTAAATAGATCAGTGCGTGCTGTTATGGATGCTGAGAACTTTGTTGAGGTTGAGACCCCAATGCTCATTGCCTCAACACCAGAGGGAGCGCGCGACTTTGTCGTGCCTTCGAGGCTGCACCCGGGGGAGTTCTACGCCCTCCCACAGAGCCCGCAGTTGTTCAAACAACTATTGATGGTCGGTGGACTCGACCGCTACTACCAGGTTGCTAGATGTTTGCGAGACGAAGACTTGCGCGCCGATCGCCAGTTCGAGTTCATGCAGCTAGATGTAGAGATGTCATTCGCTGATGCCCAGGATGTAATGGATGTCGTAGCGCGCGCAGTCGACGCAGCGGTAGTTGGTGCAACCGGTCGCAGCATCGGAGAGGTCCCATCGATTACTTGGCAAGACTCAATGGAGAGATTCGGTACGGATAAGCCTGACCTTAGATTCGGTATGGAGTTAATTGACCTTGGGGGCGTCTTCGCCTCGACAGAGTTCAGGGCTTTCCAGGCAGATGCAGTTAAGGGAATCTGCGTTACAGGAATGGGGGAGGCGTCGCGATCAACCGTTGACGGATTAGTGGATCGCGCAAAGTCGCTCGGTGCCCAAGGTTTGGTATGGATGCGGGTACGTGATGGTGGAGTGCTTGAGGCGCCAGTCGCTAAGTTCCTCTCCGCAGATGAGCAGGCAGGCGTAGTTGCAACTCTCGGTGCAGTCACTGGCGATCTTGTTTTGATTGTTGCTGGAGACCGCCGCATGGCGAATGAAGTGCTCGGCGCGCTGAGGCTTGACCTAGGTAAGCCCCCTGTCGACTTCTCCGAGACCGATGGCGGCCCCGCTCTAATGCGTTTTGTCTGGGTAACGGACTTCCCTCTATTCGAGAAGGTTGACGCATCCGGGCGACCAACCCCTGCTCACCATCCGTTTACGATGCCTCACCCAGATGATTTGGCGCTCTTAGATGGAACCGCCGAGGAGCTACTCGCTGTGCGTTCCCAGGCCTATGACCTCGTGCTCAACGGATGGGAGCTCGGATCGGGGAGTGTACGAATTCATCGCGCCGATGTTCAGTCGCGAATTTTTGCGCTGCTCGGCATTGATGCACAAGAGGCTCAGGAGCGTTTTGGGTTTTTGCTCGATGCCTTCAAGTTCGGCGCTCCTCCCCATGCCGGTTTTGCCTTTGGGATTGATCGTCTCGTGGCCCTGCTCGCAGGTGAGGAGAACATTCGAGAGGTCATCGCATTCCCGAAGACGCAGTCTGGCTCTGATCCCCTAACAGGTGCCCCTGGCCCCCTTGACCCAACTCACCTGCGTGAACTTGGCCTAGCCATGGCTGCCAAACCTAAGAAGTAGAGACCCCCGAAGACGGCTAGAGCTCTGCTGCCTAGGCGCGAATGGCCCTTAGGTCGGTAGGGTCAGGGCGTGGGTGATGATCTTTTTACAGCAGCAACTGAGGAGCGTTTACGCAGAAGGGCCCCACTCGCTGCGCGCCTACGCCCTCGCAGTCTTGATGAAGTAGTCGGCCAGCAGCATCTGCTCGGCCCCGGGCGCCCGCTGCGTGCGTTGATCGAGGCAGATCGTCTCTCCTCGGTGATTCTCTGGGGCCCCCCCGGCACAGGTAAGACCAGCGTGGCGCGTCTCACGGCTCATGCAACTGCCCAAGCATTCGAGGCGTTGAGTGCGGTTACCGCTGGCGTGAAAGATGTCAGAGAGGTAGTAGAGCGTGCACGCGATCGCCTTGGGCAGCGTGGGCAAGGAACAATTCTTTTCCTTGATGAGGTTCATAGATTTAATCGCACTCAGCAAGATGCACTCCTTCCCCATGTCGAGGAGGGCCTTGTTGTACTAGTTGGGGCCACGACCGAGAACCCGTATTTTTCGCTAACAGCTCCGCTGCTGAGTCGCTCGACACTCTTTCGGCTTGAGCCGGTACCAGCAGAAGCGCTGCGCGAATTGGTTGCTCGCGCCTTGAGCGATAGAGAACGCGGGCTCGGTGATGATGAGTTGAGCATCTCAG
>CAMDSG010000151.1 GCA_945907055.1 Bifidobacterium breve
CCCAAGGCACTCTCCGAGGAGGAGGTTCTAGAACTCCTAGGGGCGGTGGAGGGGGAGTCTCCGGGAGCATTACGCGATCGCGCCATTCTGGAGACGCTCTACGCAACAGGCATGCGCATTAGCGAATTAGTCGGGCTCGATCGCGCAGATATAGACCTAGACGACCGGCTTATGCGAGTAGTCGGTAAAGGCAACAAAGAACGTGTAGTCCCTGTAGGTCTAAGCGCTCGAGGAGTACTGCTTGAGTACCTGCAGAATGGCCGACCTCAGCTCGAGAAACCGACGACTCGGCGAGTGCCCGGGGATCCTCTTTTTCTAAACGCTAGGGGAGGGCGCCTGACACGTCAAAGTTGCTGGAAGATCGTTACGAAAGCCGGCAACAAAGTTGGTCTGGAGGGTCGTCTCTCGCCGCATGTTCTTCGTCACTGCTGCGCGACACACATGCTCGACCATGGCGCAGATATTCGTGTAGTGCAGGAACTCCTAGGGCATGCAAGTCTCTCAACGACGCAGATATATACCCTGGTCACTCCTGAGAGGCTGCGCTCGGCATACGACTTAGCGCATCCCCGTGCTGGACGCAGCGCTAACTTGCGTAGCCATTAGTTGTAGATTCGTGGAGATGACAGAAGGAATCATTCAATGAATTCAGCGCGCCTCTCAGCAGCATCTATTCAGATTCTCTGTCTGATCAGCGCGATCATTCTGCACGAAATTGCCCATGGACTTGTAGCTCTTTGGTGCGGTGATGATACGGCCCGCAAGGCCGGCAGGCTGACCCTGAATCCAGCTCCCCATATTGATCTATTTGGATCAATCATTGTTCCCGCTATGGGAGCGCTCTCTGGAATTGCAGTCATTGGGTGGGCTAAGCCAGTGCCTATCAACCCTTCACGTATGAAGAACCCTCGGCGCGATTCGCTGATCGTAGGCCTCGCTGGCCCGGCATCGAATATTGCCCTCATGGCGATATCTGCAGTTATTGCGCGCATTTGGTTCCAAAGTCTCTCAACCCCGGTCTGGAGTTTCGATCAGTTGCCACTAGGTATTCGGGTAATCACAACCTTCGCCGTAATAAATCTGTTTCTCGCTATATTCAATCTTCTGCCGATCCCGCCACTTGATGGCTCAGCGCTTATCGAACGCGCTCTCCCTGCCGCTTGGCTCTCGACTTGGTGGCGGATACGACCATATGGAATGTTGATTCTGTTCTTAGTTGTTTTTATGACCAATATTTTTGGGCAGATTGTTGCTCCGTTCGAGGAGAGTCTCTTTAGGTTCATACTCGGATGAGACTAAAAAGGCTCCGTCATCTCTCAAAGCGTTTCCTCGTCGCACTCTGGCCTGCGCCTCCTTCAGTAGCGGAGTCACAGTGGGCGTATGGATTTCTCTGGGAGGGGGAGCGCAGGTTATTTGAGTCTCTCCCTAATCATGACCGCAGACATTTAATTGGGGTAGCGCAGAGGGTCGACTTATCACTCGGGTCGTTATCAGAGGATCGTTGGATAGCAGCAGCGCTGCTCCATGATGTTGGGAAGTCACACTCTCGGTTGAGTCCGGTAGGCAGGGCCGCTGCGACAATCTGGATCGAGATGAAGGGATTAGACCGAGTCTCAATCTCCAATGGGCAGTGGTCTCGGCGTGTCTACCTATATGCACAGCACCCAACGCTTGGGAGTGATGACATTCGTAGTTGCGGGGGGCACGAGGAGGCTGCGCTATGGGCGAACGCTCATGACGATCCCCATCTCTGGAGTACTACTGGTTTCCCAAGTGCGGTCATTGAGGCACTGACAAAATCTGACGACGATTGAGCGCTCTACGGCACTCTCGGTAGCAGACCTGTTGCACTGCGAATGCGCTCCATAACGGGGTCAGCAATTTCCTGAGCACGCACTGCGCCGGATGCAAGTATGCGCCCAACCTCACCGAGGTCGGCCTCAAGTTCTGCGAGTCTTGCCTGAAGCGGTTCGATGAGAGTGACCACGGCCTCCGCTGTTTGGGATTTAAGCGCTCCATAACCCTGACCGTGCAGGCCTAACGTTGTCTGCTCAATTGTTTGGTCAGTCGCAGCGCTGAGAATCTCAATCAGGTTCGATACCCCCGGCTGGTTGATCGGGTCGTAATTGATTGCTGCAAGAGAGTCAGTAACTGCACTCTTTATCTTCTTCGCAATTCGACTAGGCGGATCGACGAGGAGTATCTGCCCTGCCTCTGAGTTGGCCGACTTGGACATCTTCGCGGCGGGGTTCTGAAGGTCCTTAACCCGCGCTGCTGCCTCGGGGAACGTTGGCTTAGGGACGATTAAAGTCTCTCCAAAGCGATGGTTGAACCTGATTGCAATATCTCGAGCGAGTTCAAGGTGTTGCCTTTGATCGTCGCCTATCGGAACCTCTGTCGTGTCGTAAGCAAGGATGTCGGCGGCCATTAGTACTGGGTAGTCAAGGAGCCCGACGCTGACGCTCTCCTGGCCCTGCCCCTTGTCTTTAAACTGCGTCATACGCCGCAACTCTCCATAGGTTGCGATGCAGTTAAGAATCCATGTGAGCTCGGTATGTGCGCTTACATGACTCTGGACGAAGAGCACACACCTCTCGGGGTCGAGGCCAGCGGCGAGTAAAAGCATTGCGGTCCTGCGTGTGCGGTCTGCGAACTCTGCAGGCTCATAGGCCACCGTCATCGCGTGGAGATCCACGACGCAGTAGAGGGCCTCGGAGCGATTATCGGGGCGAATTGGAGCCTCTGATACCCACCTACGAACCGCCCCAAGGTAGTTGCCGAGGTGCATCTCGCCGGTTGGTTGTATGCCCGAGAAGACGCGATTCATTGGGGCCACATTACCCCGCTGGAGTCCGCCACACTGATGCTTGGCGAGGGTAGATTCGCGGGGTTATGGCATACGACGTCTGTACCCCTGTCTACGAAGGCCCCTTCGAGATGCTTCTGCACCTCATCCTCCAAGAGGAGGTTGACCTATGGGAGCTCTCTCTGACCGATTTAGTCGATTCATTCCTGAGGGAGCTTGAGGCGGTCGGCTCTCTAGATCTTGATGTCGCAACTCAATTCTTGCTAGTCGCCTCAACCCTTATTGAGTTAAAGGCACGCCGTCTGTTGCCGGGAATCGCTGACGCAGAGTTGGATGAAGAGTTGATGCGTTTCGAGGAACGCGACCTTCTTCTCTCTCGCCTTCTTGCCTGCAAGACCTTTAAAGACGTCGCGTCAATGATCGAGACACGGCTTGCAATCAGCGCCAAATCTGTTGCTCGGAGTGCCGGGCCAGAGGAGCCATTCCGCTCGCTTGCACCCGATCCGCTTCTCAGCACCACCCTTGCGCAGTTCCGGGCCGCTGCCCTGCGTGCGTTTGCACCGAAAGAGGAGATTGAGCAAGTCGTAGATCTCTTTCACGTGCAGCCGCTGCGCACCAGCGTCCGCGACGCTATCGATGCAGTGCTTATAGTTCTGCCGCACTCTGGCGCCGTCTCCTTTCGTGTTCTCGTAGCGGGGATTGAAGACCGTCTTGAGGTCATAGTTCGCTTCCTCGCAGTCCTTGAGTTATTCAAGCAGGGGGTCTTAGACCTAACTCAGATAGCTACGTTCGGTGACCTCACTGTGCGCCGTCTCGCTGAGGGGGAGCAGGTGCTAGATCGTGAGAGTATCGATGATTGGGAAGACTCCGATGCGAAGACTCCAATTGAACGCTCTGCGAGTGATAGGCGAGTTATAGCGGCCCTTGACGCCGAGGGAGCAGAGGTTCGTGAGGGTGTTGATACCTCTGCTGTTCTTGGGGGCTTAAGCGTTGCGCCTGGACCAGGACCAGATGATCAGGACTTGAGCGTTATAGATGCCTCTGTGGGCTCTGAGGTATGAGCGAAGATTCATATTTGGGACAAGGTGCCCCGCTAGAAGTGCGCCCAGATATTCGCGCTCCTATTGAGGCTGTTCTTCTCGCTGCGGTTGAGCCTGTTGAGCCTCAACTACTTGCCCAGTTACTTGAGATTGCCGTCTCTGAGGTAGAGGCAGCATGCGAAGCGATGACACTTGCCTATGAGGAAGAGGGGCGTGGGTTTACAATCGCTCGAGTAGCGGGTGGATATCGGTTTCAGACTCATCCAGATCAAGTTGCCTATGTAGAGAGATTTGTCCTAGAGGGACAGAGTGCACGCCTCTCGCCCTCGGCGCTTGAGACTCTCGCCATAGTGGCCTACAAGCAGCCAGCATCGAAGGCACAGATTTCGTCGATTAGAGGAGTAAATGTTGACTCCACTCTCTCCACACTTGAGCAGCGGGGTTATGTCATCGCAGTTGGTCAGGACTCAGGCCCCGGGCAGGCGATCCTCTACGGAACTACCCGTCTATTCCTTGAGAGAATGGGCCTCAACTCGATTGCAGATCTGCCTACTCTCTCTGAGTTTGTTCCTGGAGCCGAGGTAGTCGAGGCATTAGAGCGCGGCCTTCGTATTGTGCCGGCGTCCGCGCACTT
>CAMDSG010000152.1 GCA_945907055.1 Bifidobacterium breve
GTAGGGTTTCATTCATGCCTTCTTCGAGAAGTTTGTTCAATCGCAAGTCGTCATCGCCGAGTCTTAAGACGAGTCATTTTCCCAAGGCTCTTGGGCTGGCCATGGTGGGTATATTCATCCTCTCAGCATGCGCTCAGGGAGCATCTGAAGAGGCAAAGCCTCGAGTGACCACAACTTCAATCGCCAAGCCGAGTCACGAAATGACTCCGGAGCAGATGCTCTGCATGAAGGCGCCCTATGCCGCAGCGAACCCGGACACATGTGGAAGCAACAATGGTTACATTCTGAAGAATGCTCTGAAGGTTTTGGCCAACGGACTTATCGATCCTGCATCAGTTGATCTCTCAGGAATTGAAGGAGTCTCATCTTCCCAGCAGAAGCAATCCGAGGATTTGCTTGTGGCGAGCATCAATACCTTGCCACGATGGAGCGACGTCAACGTAGCCTTAGCGGATGGCTTTCAGTCGATCGGTGATGGCGGTACTGGTGAGGAGCATCTTCTCCATTGGGATTGGATCGAGGATGACACCATCTTGGATCCTAATTATCCAGAGGCACTTGTTTACAAAGTCGATCGCCGCAATGGCTCCCGAACACTTGAAGCCGCGATGTACATTCTGCCAAGGTCATACTCGCTGGAGAAAACTCCAGAGATCGCGAGCCCGCTGGTGCAGTTTCACCAGCACGACAACCTTTGCTTTACCCAGCCTCCAGCGGCGAAGGTAGCCGGACTCACAAATCGTGCCGGCGAGTGCAACCCTCCTCTTGTGAAGTTCAATCCCAATATCCAGGTACACGTATGGATTAGGCCAAATGATTGCGGCCCGTTTGCAGCGTTGATTGGAATTGGAGCGGGGCAGATTAAGGCCGGCGAAGTGCGATCGTGTGTTCCTGATCATTCTCGCCTGACGTTCTAGCGTTACCGGTAATTACCCGCTATCCGGCGGTGCAGGGATGCCTCGCCCAAATACTCACCAGCAGTTGCAACAGAGGTGTGACAACTAAGCCGCGAGGTGAAGGCGCTGGAGTCAAGAAAGACTCCAAGCTTGCTCCCCCCAACCTAAATCTCAGCTGTCTCGACGGAGCGAGGCTTGAGCGGGCTTTAAGCAGGCTCGGTTTAGACCTGTGCTGCGAGAATCTCAGCAGAGAGAGCAACTAACTCTGCCTGCTCTGCATCACTGAGGGTCGCGAGGGCTGCACGTGCAAAGGCTGCGTCGGTAGCGGCCTCGGCTGTCACCATGCGAGCATCTGCTGCATCAACAACCGGGTGCGGCTCGGGCCAACCAAAAATACCTGCCATATAAGGCGTGGTGACCATTACAGCCTCGAGCGGCTCAAAACCAGCGGCGATAATCGCACTGGCGTGGAGTGCTCCGCGTAGTTCGCGAAGCCCGTTGAGACGGTGGATAACAAGGGCCTTCTCGTCATCAGGCTCATCAAGTGCGCGCCATGCAGCGAAGAGAGGCGCACCTGCAGGGCTCGCATCGTTGACGACCTTGCCGATCAACTCCGCGGCACGTTCGTAGTTCGGACCATCCGAGAGGTGGTCCCTACCCCACTGATCACAGCACTCAGCAAACTCTGAGGCTGCCTGCTCGCGTGACATAACAGTTCCGGCGAGTTCCCATCCGGAGCGCACCGACTCCGGCTCGAAGTAGACAAAGGCAGCGGTTACAACATCAGCATCAACGTCGCCCAGCACAGCGCCGCGCCCGCCAACGTAGAAAGACATTCCCTCAAAACCAAGCGTCGCACCCTTTGCATATGTAGGTCCGTCGGTCATGAAATTCTCAGGTAGGCCATTGACTACTGGCTTGAGTGCTGCGGCGGTCTCTGTTGCTGACATCGGTGCTCCCGTGTATTAGGTGATGGTGCTCTTGTGCTCACTTGTTTTTTGTTTTCGTAACTTCGTGAAAGTAGCGCATGCGAGGCACTGCGCGCCTCGATCTAGGGCGATTGGCTAGACATTGTTAATGCTCAACCAGTAAACGGCTCGCCGCCCCAGCGATCGATCTGTGCGAACTCCTCAACTGGCCTGCGCTTGAGCCGGGTAATCGCCTCGACCGGTTCGCCTAGAGCGATCATTGAGGCAATCCCTACGTTCTCTGGAAACCCAAGTAGTGAGCGCGCCTGCGTCTCTCGCCTGCAGAGAAAAGTTGTCATTACCCCGCCGAGCCCCTCAGAGCGTGCGGCGAGCATGATGTTGTGTGCGAAGGGATAGACAGATCCGCCACCAACGATGCTCTGTCGATCTAAACCTGCATCGAGCACTGCCAATTTGGTTAGGTCAGCGAGAATAATTAGTAATGCGGGGGCGCTAACAATCCCGTCGACTAGTGCGTTCGGTGAATGCGTTGCTGCAGCGGCATCTAGATCAACAAGTGGCCCTGGCCAACGCCCATGCTCATCCGCTCCGAATGGCACGAGACCATCTCGGATGTAGGCGACGTATTCATTCCAACCCTGCTGCGCGAGTTCGGCAATCTGCGCTCGCACCTCTAGGTCGCGCACAACTAGCACCGTCCACGGCTGGCGATTTCCACCACTTGGAGCAAACCGTGCTGAGTCGAGAATGCGATAGAGCGTCGTGTCGTCAATCGGCGCATCAGTAAACGCACGACTAGACGGCATAGTTCGCATTGCATCGGTGACGCTCACTACTTCACGCGCCACGCTGGGGCCTGCTACTCAGACTAGGTAGCGACTAACAGTGTCAACAACCGCGCAGGGCTTCTCAGAGCCTTCACGCTCAATTGTCACCCTGATAACTGCCTGCACTCCGCCGGTTACCTCGATCGCTGAGATGATTGTGCCTTTACCGCGCAGTCGAGAGCCGACCGGGACCGGTGATGGAAAGCGAACCTTGTCGACTCCGTAGTTGAGGCCCATTGAGAGTCCGTGTACGAGAACAATCTGCGGCAGAAAAAGACTCGCAAGCGACATCGTGAGATATCCATGTGCGATTGGCGTGCCGAACGGGCCAGCCTTTGCCTTCTCTACATCAACGTGGATCCACTGGTGATCGCCAGTTGCGTCAGCGAAGAGATTGATCTGCTCCTGGGTCACCGTGTGCCACTCGCTTACTCCGAGTTCTTGACCAACTGCGCCGAGTAGTGCTTGTGGACTCTCAAATTCAACATATGTCATAGCGGGAGTCTGACAGATCAGGCTTGTTCTCGCAGATCTCGGTTACTGAGCTGTTACTGAGCTGTTACTCAGGTGCCGGGAGGCTGCTTCGCCCACCGGTTCCCCACCATGATGCGGTGAGTTGAGTCTCAGGCGAGCGCGGCTCGAGCTCCTCGAAGACCCGCTTGTAGCCAGTCTTCTTAAACTTCCATGAGCCGTCGACCTTCACGTACTCGTCCTCATAGAAAGAGGCCCCTGTTATGCGGAGGTTCCAGAGCGTATCTATAACCGTGTCCTCGAGTGCCCAGGTCGCCCTCGCTGTAGTGGCGCTGGTCAACTCAATCTCAGGGTGGTGAACCTTGTGGCTTGAGAGAAAAGTCTCACGGTCCATGGCCTTGCGGAAGAAGCCAACAATCGCATCTCGGCCTTGGTAGGAGTAAGCGCCGGCACTATACGCACACTCTGCATCCTCTACGAACAGCGTCTCGATCTCATCCCAGAGTTTGAGATCTATGCATCGAAAATATGCGTACTTCAATCGCTTGATCTGCTCGTACTCAACTAGGTCATCAGGAGTCATGAGCCTGAGCATAAGCGAATAAGGACGGTCGCGGCGTAGGATGACCGCCGTTCACCCCTAACTCAGGCACCAATAAACAACCAGGAGAAGACCATGGCAGATGCATCGAAGATGGAGTACCGCCGACTCGGGCGATCAGGATTAAAAGTCAGCAAGCTCTCGTTTGGTTCTTGGGTTTCGTTCGGTACGCAGATGGGGCTCGACATAGCCGTTGCGTGCATGGATGCCGCTAAGAGTTATGGAGTGAACTTCTGGGACAACGCTGAGGCTTATGCCGGCGGGGAGTCCGAGCAGATCATGGGAGATGCCGTTAAGGAACTCGGTTGGAAACGCCACGAGTATGTGATGTCGACCAAGGTTTACTGGGGTATCCACGGTGGCGTGAATATGTCCAACACGCTTAACCGCAAGTACCTCATGCAGGCCATCGACGGATCTCTTGAGCGCCTAAGCCTCGACTTCGTCGATGTCCTCTACTGCCACCGCGCAGATGCTGAGACCCCAATTGAGGAGACCGTCTGGGCAATGTCAGACATCATCTCCCAGGGCAAGGCTCACTACTGGGGAACATCAATGTGGAACGCGGATGACATTCGCGCCGCCTATGAGATTGCAGAGCGCCACCACCTGCACAAGCCAATTGTCGAGCAGCCCCAGTATCACTTGCTCGACCGAGTAAAGGTTGAGCTCGAGTACGCACGCCTCTATGAGGACATCGGCCTCGGACTCACAACTTGGAGCCCACTCGCATCTGGTCTGCTTACCGGCA
>CAMDSG010000153.1 GCA_945907055.1 Bifidobacterium breve
TCTGCATACTTGATGATGCGGAAATTCTCAACCACATAGCCAATGTAGCCAGGGAATAGCTCTTTCTCTGTGCCAATTGGGAGACTCGGATCCTCGGTGTATTCAACCTCTATGGGGATCGTCTCGATGATGTTGGGGCCCTCTGCTCGAACAGTTCTACCTTCGTTGTCGCCGTAGAGGCTCACAGTGATTGAGGTAGAGGAGAACGACGTAATGATGAGTACGCCGTTCTTAGTGTCGTTCTTAAATCGGTTGTCAATGGATGGGTAGTTAAGGGTTGCTTCACGCCCGAGTGGGTATCTGCTCAGGTAGAGCGAATGTACGGTGTGGGTTACGTCTTGATATCCCCCGAAGAAAACAGCGTTGAATAATGTTGTAGAGAGCTGACTTACGCCTCCGCCTACAGCGTCTTCATAACTCAAGTCCGCGGCAATTGCTGGTGCTATCGCATAACCCTTATCAAGGGTTCGCTGGCCAAGGTGATTATTGAGAGAGAAGGTCGCGCCGGGCTCAACGATCGCTCCACTCAATGCAGTAGCGCCGGTATGAATATTGGTGACTCGTGCCATGCAGCATGGGTGGTTAGTCGTGTATGTAGATACCAGTCCATTTATGTTTAGCCCTTCGGCCCATGCAGTGTCGTGAGTAGGTGCGATCTCGCCGACTGGAGCATCTACATTTTTGGACCCGCGGGACATTGCCTTGGCTGCTGGTGCTAGGTCGACCACGGTGCCGGTCGCTGAGGGGATCACCCTCACTTTGCTTCCTTCGACTTCAAACGTTGCTTCTTTAGGTGGCGTCTCAAACGGCACGAGAGATTGCGCGATCGAGGTTCGAAGCACCTGTGGGTCTACAACAAGTTGAAGCTCCCGACCGCGGGGGCGCACACTTAATGCAGAAGCGACACTCGATGGATCTAATTTTAAGGTTGCATCACGAATCGTAAGGGTTACGGGAGAGGAGAGCAGAGACCTGGCATTACTGGCGGCTAGACGCGTTGCTGCTTCATTTATAACGGGCTCAGTCTCCCCGACAGGCAGGCGAACCGACCTCGTATCTCCAGTAATGATCGCCGCGCGCATCGCATTATCTGCTTTCGGGCGCACGATACTTGTTCCACTTTTGGGGGTTACCTCAATTACTTCAGTGCCTTTGAAGATTAATGACCCATCAACCAATCCATCCCCGATAGAGCGCTGCCACCCATCAAGAACTCCTGCAAGCATTGCATCATCAATCGAGACTGGGAGCGCAATGTTCTCGGTGTGACCGCGGCGTAGGAAAGTGGCGAGAATCGCGCCGATCGGATTTGAGCGACCGGCTTCTCGCGATGCTCTGACGGCTGCCTCGCGATCGTAGGTTGCCCCAAGTGCGGAGGGTGAGGCACTGAGCAGATTCTTGCCAGCGATTGCTGCGAACTCTGTAGCGCCGCGCTGCGCTATGAGTATGCGCGCTGTCTCTAGCAACTCTGTAGCGTTCTTCCCGCTTACATCTTGCCCGGCGAGCGAGACGCCTGGCAGAGCCTCACCTTGATGCGTGAGGCGCTCGACCACAGAGGTCGCAACTATGACCAAGGCGATACAGAGAATGCCGACGAGGAGCCAAGCGCGTTCTGCGTCCGAGTGCCCTGAACGCCGAGCTGAGCGAGCCTGTGAGCGGGCGCGTCTTGCCCTCGCCTCGGCTGAGTGGGGGCGAGGGGTCGCTGAGGATGAGTCAGCGGCTGGCGCAACCTGAGGGTCTGGGGTGATGTTGGGGGTGGGCTCGTTTGTCATACGTCGCCCCGCAGGTTACAGAGTCGGGGCCTAGAAATCTGCGCGGAGGAGCAGGAGAGAGGGTTCTGGGGGAGGGGGGATGACTCCAGAGCGGCGACTCATCGCCTGAAGAATGTGCCGGCACGTCGGAGCCGGGTAATCTACCGAGCGGTTCGGAATCACTCTTCAAATACCTACTCTTCAATTACCTGCTACTCCACAACCCCGAGAGGCAACTAAATGTCAACAGACGCCAGCGCACTTAGTAAGGACCAACTTCGCGATCAGACTCTCGCGTGGTTGAAGGCCAATCTCCCAGATGGGTGGATGGACGCGGTTGATTCGCGAGACGACGGAGAGGTTGCTCGGCTTCGTAGTGCTCAGGACTACTCCGAGTGGTGCACGCGCTTAGGCGAGGATGGATATGCCACCCCTACATGGCCTGCTGAGTATGGCGCAGGTATGTCACTTAGCCCCACGCAGGCCAAGGCCGTAAACGATGTCCTCAACCATTACAAAGTTGCACGCCCTTATAACATCATCGGAATTGGAATGGGTGGCCCAACGCTTATGGCATGGGGATCCGAGGAGATGAAGCACAGGCTCCTAAAACCAATGGCGTGCAACCAAGAGATTTGGTGCCAACTATTTAGCGAGCCAGGTGCTGGGTCTGATGTCGCAGGACTAGCTACACGCGCTGTTCGCGATGGAGATGAGTGGGTAGTAAACGGCCAGAAGGTCTGGACCACTCTTGCCCATGTCGCGCGCTGGGGGATGCTTGTAGCTCGTACTGACCCAGATGCTCCTAAGCATGCCGGCCTCACATACTTCGTTGTTGACATGGAGCAGGAGGGCGTAGATGTTCGCCCGTTGGTGCAGATCACGGGTGATGCAGAGTTCAACGAGGTCTTCTTCAATGACGCTCGTGTGCAGGACTCGTGGCGGCTGGGACGCGAGGGTGATGGCTGGAAAGCCGCTATTACAACGCTAATGAACGAGCGCGTCTCGCTCTCAGGGGCGGGGTCTGTTGGTGGGGATGCTGTAGGCGGTAGCCCAATAGCGAAACTGATTGAGCGCCACAAGGGTGTAACTAATCCTCTCGTGCGCCAATCGATTGCGCAGCTCTATATCGAGAGCACGTTGATTCGCATCAGCAATCAACGTGCAGCCGGTAAGCGCAAATCAGGCTCGGAGGCCGGACCAGAGGGTTCAATTACAAAACTTCAGCAGGCTGAGTTCAATCAGCGTCTGCAGAATGTTGCGCTTGATCTTGAGGGACCGAGCGCAATTGCATGGGAGGGTAAGAACCTCTCGCGTGTTGAGAGGAGCGGGCGTGTAGCGGCTGCTGCAGATGACGCCAGCGCAATCGCATCTGGATTCCTCCGTGCACAGGCCAACACGATTGAGGGCGGCACGTCGGACATCATGAGAAATATTCTTGGAGAACGCGTACTTGGGTTACCAAAAGAGCCTGACCCCTCGCGATCAATCCCATGGAAAGACGTACCTCGTTCTGTCTGAGTCGAGGCACGGATACAGATGTGCGAGATGCGCATGAAGAGAATAAAGAGTTAGGACTCCTTTGACTGCGCCGCGGCTATGCCTTTTAGCAATACATGCACACCCAGATGACGAAGCATCGAAGGGTGCGGGTACTTCTGCTCGGTACAACGCTGAGGGTATTAGAAATGTATTGGTCTGCTGCACAGGCGGCGAGGAGGGCGACATCCTCAACCCCGCTATGGATACCCCTGAGGTACGTGCTGATTTATACGGGGTTCGCATGCGTGAGTTAGAGGCGAGCGCAGAGGCAATTGGATACGAGAAGATCTATCTCCTTGGGTATCGCGACTCTGGGATGCTCGATAGTGAAGCAAATGCACGCTCGGATAATTTTGCCAATGCTCCATTCGAGGAGGCGGTAGAGCGCTTAGTCCGCATAATCCGTAGCGAGCGACCCCAGGTAATCGTCACCTACGGAGACGATAAGGCTTTCTATCCGCACCCAGATCACGTTCAGGTGCATGAGATCTCCGGCCCTGCCTTCAAAGCAGCGGGAGACCCCACAGCCTATCCAGATGCAGGCGAGGCCTGGCAGCCGAGCAAGATGTATTACACGGGCTGGTCGCATCGCAGGGTCAAGGCCCTACACGATGCGTTCTTGGCACGCGGTGAGGAGAGTCCATATGAGCAGTGGTTTGCAGCCGGATTCTCAGAGCGAGCAGATGCGAGATTTACAGCACTAATAGATGTCTCTGATTTTCTACATGCTCGACGAAAAGCCTTACTTGCTCACCGGACTCAGGTTGATCCTGAGGGTTTCTGGATGCGTCTCCCTGATGAGGTAGTTCGCGAAGTATTCCCTTGGGAAGAGTTCGCGCTCGCAGAGTCGTTGGTTGATAACGGAGTGGCACAAGGCGAGCCTGAAGAGGATCTCTTCGCCGGCCTGCGCTGAAGCGCCTGAGCAGTCATCCATCCGATGGCGACTGATGAGTCAACCTGCTCGCTGTACCTCTCGGAGTTCTTTGAAACCAATAAGCGTCGCTCCAGAACTGGTTACAAGTTGGCGAAACACCTCATTGGCGCATAACGCCTCGTGGTCTCTCACGCGCCCACTCCAGTCTGGGTGCGATGCGCGCAACTCGTCGGTCTCTACCGCTGGGTGGAAGTAGATCTCTGTTACTCCTGGGCGCATATCTGCGAGCATGCGCTCAATATCTCCG
>CAMDSG010000154.1 GCA_945907055.1 Bifidobacterium breve
GTGACGCGCTCGAGGATTGAAGTCGTTGAGGATTGTTGTGGGGCGAGATCGCCTGCTCCACGGTTTCGCAGTGAAGTAAGTACTGCATTGACTAGCGCAAAAACAATACAGAGGAGCGATAAAAGAAGTAGCGGTGGGTCTCTATGAAAAATTGTTGTTGTAATTTTATTGAGGTTGGCTAGAACATCGATTGAGCCTGGCTGAGTGGTGTGGTAGGCGATTGATTGCTCATAGACATTGATGAGTCCCCACGGGAGTGCTGATGCGATTAGTACGCAGAGGGCAATAGCGGGGACCAATGCGGCTCTGATCCATTCTCTTGTTGAGGCGACGAGGAGCCATGCAACCGCTATCGCTGGAATTACTAAGAGACTTTTGGTGGAGAACGCTGCTCCGGCCAGAAGCGAGATCCCAAGCGTCAGACGACTCGAGGGGTTGGAGCGGAAACGGAGCGCAGCGGCAACCGTTGAGACAGCCAATGCGCCTGCGACGCCGTCGCTCGTAATCGGGCCGGTGGTATAGAGCACTACGCCACTCGATGCGACTAGACCGGAAGCGAGGAGAGCAGCTCCTCTACTGGTGAGGCGAATCGCGCAGAGGTAGGCAGCAATACTTATGGCGACCCCCGCGCACAATGCAGCAACCCTCGGGGAGTTAATGCGCTCGAAACCTACGAAGTCCGCAATTCGAAGGATCGGCAGAAAGAGGGGGCCCTGCGACGAGAATACCGATCTAAATGGCGCGTATCCATAGCGCATTGAGTTGGCCGATAATCCATAGACGCCATCATCGAATCCAATTGCTGCAGAGGAGAAGAAGGCAGGCAGGCGTAGCAGGACAGCAAGAACCGCAATCCCCAGAAGGTCGAGTGCGGCGAGCCTGCGGGTGCCTGATCTTGGGTTCGTGAGTCGAGAATCTGGGGGAGTGTTATTCGTCGGAATCACTACCTGCTCCACTCTGCGCCCCTCGAAAAAAATTCCATAAAACTAATGAATTGTCACCTGAGCCACGCGACTCCTTGGCACAGATGGTACCGTCGTTCTCCCGAGGGTCCGTGTCGCTTTTTAGATGCTTCTAGTAACTAATCGGCGGAGACTCTTTGACAGGTTCTTCGGGCGCCTTCGGGCCGTGAGTATTGATGGAGGTTGGCGGGTGACGAAGCACATCTTCGTAACCGGTGGTGTGGCGTCGAGTCTTGGGAAGGGCCTAACAGCATCTTCGCTTGGGCGCCTTCTGAAGAGTCGTGGCCTTAAAGTCACGATGCAGAAGCTCGACCCTTATATAAATGTCGACCCTGGAACGATGAACCCGTTTCAGCACGGCGAGGTATTTGTCACTGATGATGGTGGCGAGACCGATCTCGACCTTGGGCACTACGAGCGCTTTATTGACGAGCCGCTCAATCGCCGATCAAACGCCACGACCGGTTCTATATATCAAGCCGTGCTCAACAAGGAGCGCAGAGGCGATTATCTAGGGCAGACGGTTCAGGTTATCCCTCACATAACGAACGAGATCAAGGAGCGAATCCTTAGCCTCGCTACGGATGACGTTGATGTTGTGATCTCTGAGGTAGGCGGAACCGTCGGAGATATCGAGATCCTCCCGTTCCTCGAGGCGATTCGCCAGTTTCGAAAAGATGTAGGCAGAGAGAATGTTTTCTACATCCACGTCACACTCGTCCCCTTTATTGGGCCATCTGCAGAGCAGAAGACAAAGCCGACGCAGCACTCCGTCACTGAACTGCGAAGCCGAGGAATTCAGCCAGATGCGATTGTCTGCCGCTCGGATCGCCCAATCTCAACCCACCTCAAGGAGAAGATAAGCCAACTCTGCGATGTTCCGGAGCCCGGGATTGTCTCTGCAATTGATGCCGAGACCCTCTATGAGATTCCGCTTGTGTTGCACGAAGAAGGGCTCGATACCTACGTCTGCGAGTTACTTAAGCTCGATGTCCCTGAGCCTGATCTCACGGAGTGGCGAGCACTTGTTAAGCGAGTTCAGTCACCTGACATCGAGGTTCGTATCGGTTTGGTCGGTAAGTACGTGAACCTCCCTGATGCTTATCTGTCAGTAGTTGAGGCACTTCGACACGGCGGATACAGCTGCGGCGCAAAGGTGAATATCGATTGGATAGCGTCAGACGACACGGAGGGTCTACTAGCGGAGGGGCGCCTCCGCGACCTAGATGGAATTGTCATTCCTGGAGGGTTCGGATTCCGCGGCATAGAGGGAAAGATCGCTGCTGCGGGGTTTGCCCGTATGCAGCAGGTGCCGTTCCTTGGCCTCTGCTTGGGGATGCAGTGCGCAGTTATTGAGTACGCACGCGATGTCTGCGGGCTTGCTGGCGCTAATTCGAGTGAGTTCGATGCGCATACTCCCCACGCAGTTATTGACCTGATGGAGCATCAGCGAGACGTGACAGACCTAGGTGGAACTATGCGTCTTGGGTCATACCCTGCGAAGTTGAAGCCTGGAACGATCGTTCATCGCGCGTATGGCGAAGAAGTTATTTATGAGCGGCATCGACACCGTTACGAGGTCTCGGATAAGTACCGTCGTCGCCTAGAGGAGTCCGGATTAATTTGCTCTGGTACTTCGCCGGATGATCGGTTGGTCGAGTTTATTGAGCTCCCCGAGGATCAGCACCCGTTCTTCGCCGCTACTCAGGCGCACCCCGAGTTCAAGAGCCGCCCTGATCGGCCGCACCCTCTCTTCGCCGCCTTCATTAAGGCTGCACGTGATCGCTCTGAGGGTCGTCACCCGAGGCTTCCACTAATAGCCTCCCAGGGAATTGACCTCAATGAGGTAGCAGAGAGTAAGTAGGGTGCGGTACCTGGGCACTTCATTTGGAGAAGCATGAACGAAGATATCTTCAAGATCCTTGAATCGGTTCATGTCACGGATGCTGGGTTCCTCAAAATTACAGAGGAGACCGTCTCGGGACCCGAGGAGAAAGTATTTAAGCGGACCGTTGTACGCCATCCGGGAGCGGTTGTCGTTGTTCCGGTCGAGGGGGATAGCCACGCAATACTTGTTCGACAGTATCGAGCAGCTGTCGATGGATGGTTGCTTGAGGTTCCAGCAGGCAAGAGGGATGTTGATGGTGAGGCTCCAGAGGTAACTGCATCTCGCGAGCTTCTAGAGGAGACTGGCCTACGAGCAGGTCGTCTCGTTTTGCTCGCTGAGTTCTACAACACTCCTGGATTCTGTGATGAGTACACATACCTCTTTGCCGCTCTCGATCTAGAGGATGCAGGCGGGCGTCAGCCTATTGGTGCAGAGGAGATTGCAATGACGCTCGAACGCATCGCGCTCGCAGATGTAGAGACGCTAATATCGACTGGCTCGATCATGGATGCTAAGACCATCATCGGGCTTTTGCTCGCTAGGTCGTTAGTCGCCGGCAATTTCGTAGGCCGTCTATGAGCGTCGCTCTCGATGTCTTGAAGTCTGCTCACCTTGGCGCCATATATTCCATGGGTCTCACTCGAGCCTGAACGTGAAACCAGACGCACTCGCCCTTGCGGGAGATCATGGCAGTGTTGAGCGCAGTGTTGAGCGAGATGAATTATCTGTTCAGTTAGACGAATATTTTAGTTGGCTCAAAGTTGAGCGCGGTCTCTCAACCAATACCTTGAGTGCATATAGGTGCGACCTGTTGCGGTACGCCACTTGGTTGCGGGCACGAGGAATCGCTGACCTAAATGCGGTCGGGGAGTCTGAGGTATTCGCCTACGTTGAGGGCCTAAAGCGCGAGCGCAACGAAGAAGGAGGGGCCAAATACGCTCCATCATCTGTTGCTCGTGCATTGGTAGCGGTTCGCTCGATCCATAGGTTCTGTGTGGAGGAGGGCCTATCGACTATCGATCCGAGTGACGATGTCGGTGCTCCGCGGGTTCCTCAAGGCATCCCCAAGGCACTCTCCGAGGAGGAGGTTCTAGAACTCCTAGGGGCGGTGGAGGGGGATTCTCCTGGAGCCTTGCGCGATCGCGCCATTCTTGAGACGCTCTACGCAACAGGCATGCGAATCAGCGAACTCGTCGGGCTCGATCGCGCAGATATAGACCTAGACGACCGGCTTATGCGAGTAGTCGGTAAAGGGAACAAAGAACGTGTGGTCCCTGTAGGTGCAAGCGCTCGAGGAGTGCTTCTTGAGTACCTGCAGAATGGTCGACCTCAGCTAGAGAAGCCAACAACACGAAGAGTCCCTGGAGATCCACTATTTCTAAACGCTAGGGGAGGGCGCCTTACTCGGCAGAGTTGCTGGAGAATCGTTACGAAAGCCGGCAACAAAGTTGGTCTCGAGGGTCGTCTCTCGCCGCATGTTCTTCGTCACTGCTGCGCGACACACATGCTCGACCATGGCGCAGATATTCGCGTAGTGCAGGAACTCCTAGGGCATGCAAGTCTCTCAACGACGCAGATATATACCCTGGTCACTCCTGAGAGGCTGCGCTCGGCATACG
>CAMDSG010000155.1 GCA_945907055.1 Bifidobacterium breve
TTCCAGCGACCTTGAGGATGACGTCTTTAGCCGATGCCCATCCTGAGATTGATCCGGTAAGACGTACTCCAATGTGCTGGGGTAGGCGCGTATTGAAGGGCCAGCCAGCCATCACATCGACAGCGTCAGCACCGCCGACACCAATAGCAACCATCCCTAGGCCACCGGCGTTCGGCGTGTGGCTATCAGTACCCACCATCATCCCCCCGGGGAACGCGTAGTTCTCTAAGACGACTTGGTGAATGATCCCCGACCCTGGCTTCCAGAACCCGATCCCGTACTTTTCACAGACTGTGCGCAGGAATGTATAGACCTCTGCGTTTTGGTCGTTAGCGAACGCAAGGTCTGCATTCGCTCCGACACGAGCCTGGATCAGGTGGTCACAGTGAACAGTGCTCGGGACTGCAGTAAGCGGCAACTCTGCGAGCATGAACTGCAGCAACGCCATCTGCGCCGTTGCATCCTGCATGGCGACGCGATCCGGGCGGAAGTCTCCGTAATCGACGCCGCGCTTTAGACCCAACGTTGTTACATCATCCGCATGGGCAAGTAGGACTTTCTCACCGAATGTGAGCGGCCTACCCAAGCGTTCGCGCGCAATAGGCAGACGGCTTACAAAGCGGCCGTATACCTCCTCTACGAGTTCGATTGGTGTTGTGGGGCCAGCGGGTTCTGCAGTCATCGGGTTCCTCTTCTAGCGATCTAGTTCTTCGATTACGACGGTCTCCATTGTGTCGCCCTGAGTAATTGCTAGGGCAACAGGCATTCCGTCGATCACGTAACCGAAAAGGTTGTACGACTTTGCGAGGCCCTTGGTCTGATCCGCGATGGTGATGAAGAACTGAGAGCCGTTGGTATTGGGCCCGGAGTTCGCCATTGCGACTGCACCGAGTGTGTACTCAGCAATAACTGGCTCATCCTCAAACTTGTAGCCAGGGCCACCAGTGCCGCGGCCATCTGGGCAGCCACCTTGAATAACGAAGCCGGGAACAACGCGGTGCCATGTAAGGCCGTCGTAGTAACCGAGGCGAGCAAGCCCGACAAAGTTGTTGACTGTCTTGGGGGCCAAGGCTGGGTCGAGATCCATCACGATGGTTCCCTTGTTGGTGACGATTGTGGTTCGGTAGATCTTCGACTCGTCAATGGTGTGTGCTGGGCGCTCTGGCATTTGTATCTCCTGTTGGGTTACTAGGGGTTTAGTTGGGGGGAGGTTTAGTGGTCCTGTTAGTTGTGGTCAGGTAGTTCCGTCCGGTTTATGGCCTTGTGGTTGAGGATACGCCACCGCTCGTAGCAGCGACTGCTTGGGCAAGGAGTTGGCGCACCGCTGCGGACTGCCCACCATCAGGGACAGCCGCTAGATATAGCTGAAACTCCGGGATTGCGGCAGAGGGGTTGGATTTGTCGCGCAGGTAGATGATGCCCTTAAAGAAACGGGCATCGGGGTAGGAGGAGTCGATCTCCAAGGCCCGTTCAATTCGCACCAAGCCGTCATCAGGTAGGCCGGCTAGGCGAAGAATCCATCCCGCATATGCGTGGGCCTCGGTGTCATCTGGGGAGATTCGAACCACCTCATCGAACTCTTTTAATCCGTCTGCATATCGCTGCTCGGATAAGTATGCGCGCGCAAGAGAGCGATGCGCCTCTATGTCTTCAGGGTTCTCCTTCACGGCAGACTTAAGAGCCGCTAGGGATGCACCGCCCGCTACGCCCTTAGGAGCTTGGCCGGTAACGAACTGCCCGGGGAGGCGCGCCCCCATTGTAAATGAGAGAGATACAGCAGTGACGACTGCGAATGCCACCACCCCTATCCATACGACTAGGCGGAGGCGACGTGATGATGCATCTTGAGTTGAGTCGCCTTGGCTGCGAGTGATCCTCCGCGATCCAGACTCGGATTCAGAGATGCTACGCAGAACGGCTGCACATCGCGCCGTGTAATCACCATGGAGGGTCGCATACTGCTCCGCATCAATGTTTCCTGCATCGCGCTCATCATCGAGGTCCCTAAGAGAACGTAGGAGAAAATCCCGTTCGTTGGCTAAGGCAAACTGCTCGTTATCCATTGCTGCCGTCGCGTTCTTTGGCTACAAGAGATTCGTCTTCGGCACTCGCATCTAAGCGAGGTTGGCGGCGCCATCTAGCGAAAGCGAATCCGAGAGCAGCGCCTCCAAGAATGACTAGGAGTATCGGGAGCGCCCAGACAATGATTCCAATGCCGTCTCCACGAGGCTTCAATAATACTGACTCGCCATAGCGGTCTATAAATACAGCCCTAATCTCTGCATCCGACTCGCCATCTGTTATTCGAGAGCGGATGTCTGCTCTAGCTGCACGAGCCGATGCAGTGGCACTCTCGGCGACGGATAGCCCTTCGCAGTCGACGCATCGAAACTCGCGCGAGAGGCGCGCAGTATGCGAAGCAATGGATTCAGGGCCGGAACGCGGCCAGAGGGAGAATGTAAAAGCGCCAATGACCACTGCAGCGAGAACTATCCACGATACTCGTACTCGTGATTTGCTCTGGGTGCGATCAGTGGGTGCACTTGATCTCGACTCCATAAAAATCAGCCAACCCGGCGCGCAGCGCCGACCATCTCGTTGATATTGCCGACTGTTACAGGCCCATATTGGGAAGCAACTACTACTCCACTCGGCGAGATTACATACGTCTCCGGCTGTCCCCTTGTGCCGAATGCAAGTGCAGCCTTACTTCCTGGGTCCATAGCGATCGGCCATGTAACTCCCTCAGCCTCGACATAGGTCTGCGTAGCGCTCTTCGTATCTTCACGCACTATCCCAAGCATTGTCACCCCCGAGTCGTCTTTATTCGCACTCCACCAATCGACAAGAGCCTGATGCTCCTGTCTGCATGGTATGCACCAAGAGTTCCAGAAATTTATGACAATGGTCTTTCCGGCAAGCCCCTCCGAGGAGACTCGATCCCCGGCGAGCAGCGGTAGATCAAACGCAGGGACGTCTCGCCCTAATAAGCGCGACCGGTCGGCATCAGCACGCGGGTCCCTCCCGACATTAATAGCGAGAACTACCGCCAAAGCACCGACTACAAATGCAACGATGATTGCGACTACTCGGACTCGACTCTTCATGACACTGAGACGGATTGGGCCTCAACCTCAGCCTCGCCTGTGACCCTCAAACCTGGTCTGCGCCTAACTGATGGAAGCAGTGCCCCAATTGTTCCAATCGCAAGCAGCGCTCCACCGAACCAGATCCAGACGACCATTGGGTTGATACCTACCCCTATGGTGACTCGCCCTGTTTTGTTCGGCGACGAGATAAGCGTTAGGTAGATGTCTCGCAATACTCCCGTGCGTACAGATGGTGTTCCGATTGCTTGGTTTGAGTTTGGGAAGGTTGAGACCGAGGGAGCGTACGTACCCAGAGATTTACCCCCCTGCTCAATTCGAATATCTGTTGAGAGTGTTGTCTTCTGCCCCGTGACCGATTTACTGCTACCTACATATGTAAACGTGTAGCCCGCTACCTCTGCAGACTGGCCCTTAGCGAGACGGATCTCTTGCTTTATTCCAAAGGTGTGTGACCCTGCGATCGCTACAGCGATAAGTACTACCCCGACATGCACGGTGAGTCCGCCATAACGGCGAGGATTTCCTGCGAGGGTGCGCCCAGTCGCTCGCATCCACCCAAACTTGTCAGCACCACGACGCGACTTAACTGCCATAAAGGTTTCACGCATAATCCCTGCAATGGCGAATGCGCCTAGCCCGAATGCAAGCGCTGTTGGGAGCGAACGATCGAGGAAGATCAACGTGAGGACCATCACTGCGGTTCCGACCCAGGCGGGGAGTAGAAGTCTGCGCTTGAGCACATCCCCACTTGCTGCGCGCCATGGCAGCGCAGGGGCAACCGCCATCAGAAAAAGAAGTGCGAGACCGAGTGGAATTGTCATTCGGTTGAAGTATGGCTCGCCGACCGATAGCTGCTTTCCTTGAATCGCCTCAACTATTAGAGGGAATACCGTCCCAAGAAGTACAACGAAAGCAAAGGCAACGAAGAGGAGGTTATTACCTAGAAATGCAGCCTCTCTAGAGAGCATCGAGTCGATACGCCCCGGAGCCCGAAGGCGATCACCGCGCCAAGCGATGAGGGCGAGACCCCCTCCGGCACAGACTCCTAGAAACACAAGAAGCCAAAGCCCAATAGATGACTCTGAGAAAGCGTGAACGGAGTTAACGACACCGGAGCGTGTAAGGAATGTTCCAAGAATGGTGAGGCAGAAGGTTGCGATGACTAACGAGAGGTTCCATACGCGCAGCATTGCGCGGCGCTCCTGAACCATGACTGAGTGAATAAACGCAGTGGCAGTGAGCCATGGGAGAAGTGATGCGTTCTCAACCGGGTCCCAAGCCCAGTAACCGCCCCAACCGAGTACCTCGTAAGACCACCAGGCTCCGAGGATGATCCCGAG
>CAMDSG010000156.1 GCA_945907055.1 Bifidobacterium breve
GATCTAAGTAGCCAACGGGCCGAGCAGAGGGCGCGTCACGGCATCGGCCGATCATTCCAAGACGGACGTCTGTTTCCAGGCCTTACGGTTAGCGAGACAATCGCAGTGGCTCTTGAGCGCCACGTCTCCGTGCGCGATCCAATCGCCGCAGCCCTCCACCTACCAGCAGTCTCAGACTCGGAGTCACAGGTACGCCTCCGTGTCGACGAATTGATTGAACTAATGGGGCTCGGGGCTTTTAGGGACAAGTTCTGCAGAGAACTATCTACAGGGAGCCGACGAATTGTCGACATGGCTTGCCTACTTGCCCACCACCCAACCGCACTGCTTTTAGATGAGCCTTCGAGCGGTATTGCGCAGCGAGAGGCAGAGGCTCTCGGTCCCCTGCTATTAAAAATCAGGGACACTCTCGGTGCCACAATCCTTCTTATCGAACACGATCTACCGCTCCTCACCTCAGTTGCAGACCGCGTTGTAGCGCTGCACCTAGGAGAGGTCGTCACCGTGGGCTTACCAGCGGACGTAGTGAGCCATCCTGTTGTCGTTGAGAGCTATCTCGGGACCTCTGAGGCAGCGATTGGAAGATCTGGCTCAGGGAATACACCAACTTCATAGCTTGAGAGAGTAGACCTCTGATTATTCTCACCTTAAAAATGAGACTCTGATACATAGAAGGCGAGACTTAGGTACGCTCCAAACTGTTCTTAAGAATACGCAGTTGATAATTGAAATGTTTGCTAACCAATCCGGGGGGAACCATGGAAGCAACGCCAAGCCAGCCTAAGAAGAGCGGTCTTCGTCGCTATGCACCCTTTATTGCGGCTGTCGTAGTAATTGCACTAGCCGTATTTGTGGTCGGAAATAATAATTCAAGCGAACCAAAACCGAGCCAGCCGGCAGATCAAGGCGCAGCTTCTAACGAAGACTTGATAAAAGCAGGGCCAATGACCCCAGATAAGGCCGAACTGCTCGGCAAGACAGTCGACTTTGGTGCGAAGTGTGACACCTCCACTGGCAATGTAAAGATGCCTACAGAGTACGCGCCTATGTGCGTTGAGGCATTTACCGGCGACAATGGCGGTGCCACGTCACCTGGTGTTACAGGCGACACAATCAAGGTAGTCGCCTACATCGGCGACCCGGCCAAAGACGCCCTGCAGGCAGCACTAGTAAAGGGTGCAGGATCTGACGTTGACATCAGTTTGACGAAGCAGACGTACCAGGGCTGGGTCGATATGTACCAGAAGTATGTAGAGATGAGCGGACGCAAGGTGTCTCTTGATTTCTATATTGGGACGGGCGCTCCAAGCGATCCAGTTGCAGCCAAGGCAGACGCAAAAGCCATCATCGATAAGAAGCCATTTGCTGTATTCGGTGGACCGAACCAGACCGATGCATTTGCTGATGAGTTAACCGCAGCAAAGATTGTCTGCCTCGGTTGCGCGACTGCAGCCGGCATCAAGTTCACCTCAGAGCGCTCTCCACACCTCTGGACTACAGGGCCAATGCCCGAGCAAGCGAGCCTCCTGACTGCCCAGATGGTTGGGAGTCTCCTCAACGGGAAGAAGGCGCAGTGGGCTGGCGATGCTGCCACACGCTCTAAAACACGCGTATTCGGCGCTGTGCACTACGACACTCCAGCAGGGCAGCAACGCTCAGCATGGGCAACGTTTGAATCTGAGATGAAGAAGAACAAAGTGAAGATTGCCTCAGATATTCAGTACTACTTAGACCTTCCGCGTGCACAAGAGAATGCACGCACAACGATTGCGAAACTCAAAGCAGCCAAGGTCACATCCGTAATTTTCTATGGCGACCCGCTTACTCCTCTGTATTTAACTAAGGAAGCAACCGCTCAGGACTACCACCCAGAGTGGATTCTTGGTCCGACTGTCTACGCGGATACTGCTGTATTCGGTCGCATCTACGACCAAGAGCAGTGGAAGCACGCGTTTGGCATCTCACTTATTGCAGCGCGCACCACGAAAGAGATTGCGGGTGCTTACTCCCTCTGGGTTTGGCAGTTCGGAACTCCCCCACCGAGTAACAATGTTGCTGTGATCTCGGGGCCTCCAGGCATGTTCTTCTCAGGTGTAAACCTCGCCGGACCAAATCTCACACCATCAACATTCAGAGACGGGCTGTTTAGAGCCGGTGTTCAAGGTGGCACCTCGCTCGCCCCGACCAACTCTCGAGGACGCCATGGCCTTTGGAGTGGCTCTAGTGATGACCTAGGTGGGACTGACGATGTAACCCTCGTATGGTGGAACTCAACCGCCAAGGGCGAGGACGAAATCGGCAATGCTGGAACCGGGCTCTACGAATACGTTGGAGGGGGGAAGCGTTACCTTCCTGGAACATGGCCAACGACTGACCCGGGAATCTTCGACCCAACCAAGTCAGTAACTATTTACAAAACGATCCCGGCAGATATGACGCCGCCGTCTTACCCTTCTCCAGCACCTAAAAAGTAGTGCTGCAGAATCTCATCAGATAAAAGCAGCACGAGTGCTTTAGGAGCCCGGGCTCACGGCGACCCAGCCTGAGCCCGGCTCCCATTGCCTGATTACTCGAGCAGGGTTTCCTACCGCAACGCATCTATCCGGGATTACACCGGTAACGACCGAGCCGGCACCGATTACAACGTGCTCTCCGATGTGGGCACCTGGAAGAACAATCGTCCCGTGCCCTAGCCATGAGCCTGCTCCGATAGATACCGGGCGCGGTGCGGCAAATTGATGACCAATAGCCGCATCGAGACTCTCATAGCCATGATTCGCATCAGTGATGTAGACGTTGTGCCCTGTGAAAACATTCTCACCAATCGTGATTGATTCATGCGCCACGATCCCACTCCCGCGCCCAATCAACACTCCATCCCCAATTCTCAGCACTACATCATGGGCAAGCACTTGATCTGGCGCCACGCCACAGGAGATCGAGCAATGCGGCCCAATGATGACACGATTACCGAGATGCATATATTTCTCGCCGTAGAGGGCAATGAGTGGAAAGAGAATCGCACTTGCATCTCCAAAATGACCAAAGCGTGCCGCTCTACGGCTCGCGGTTCCGATCGTTCCAAGGCGGCAGATGCGTTCCCAGAGCGAGCCAATTACATCGCTGGCACGTCTTGAGGGCTTGTGTGGGTATCTCGCATCGGGCATGGCGAAGCATCGTAGTGGGGGGTCCTTGCCATTCGCCTCTGCAGCGGCCACGATGCACCCTGTGACTCTCTCCAAAACCCCTTATCTGAGACCCCTAACTTCGCTAGCAATCTTGGCTGTGAGTCTTGGGGTCGTCCTAAGCGCCTGCAGTAGCGGCGGAGGCGAGACTCCATCTGCCAGCGGCTCTGTCCTATACGCAGCTAACTGTGCACGCTGTCACGGGTCCCAGGGTGAGGGCATAATTGGCCCATCGCTCGCGGGCGTTGCCCAGACCTTCCCTGAAGAAGATGGACAGATCGCCTTTGTCTCGAACGGTGGAGGAGGAATGCCGAGGTTCTCTGCTTCTCTCTCTAAGGCTGACATTAAGGCCATCGTTGAGTACACGCGCTCAACCTTTAAATAGCTCTCTATATAGATTTGGGAAGAACAGGAGCCTTGATGACAGAGAGAGACAGTCACCAATCTGCAGACCAAAAAGCGAGCAGTGAAGAACCTCCGCGCGGTCTAGCAGCGCTTCGCGCTTGGCGGCTAGGGATGCCCCGGTCGGGGCTGCTTCAGCCGAATGCCGAGCCCTCCCCGCGCACCGATGTTGGGGTTGTCTCACCCCGACCACACCCCCCCGCCAAACCCCAGCCGCGAGATTCTCAGAGAGTCCGGGTATACCGAGCCGAGACGCCCCTCAAGGGCCGTCAGTTCCAGAGAATCGAGCAGTGCGAGGATTTCTGCGAAAGCGTCGTAGGGACGCTCTGGTGGCTCAACAGGTTCCCTGAACTCGGCCTTGAGAGGATCCCGCACCTCCGAGATGGGCGCGGGGCACGTCAGGCCTTTTACCGCGAGGATCCGGGGCACCCGACGATCACTCTCCCCCGCCGATATCGGACAGTAAACGTCATCCTCCATGAGCTCGCTCACTGGACAATGCATACGGATCACGACCTCCCAAACCACGGATATACCTTCACGCGAGTATTCATGGATCTCACTGCAGAGTTCTGCGGTCCGGCCGCACGCGAGTTACTTGCAGCCGCGTATGCCGAGCACAAAGTGCATATAGGGGCCGAGGCGGTACTCGGGCCGGACGGTATCTACCGTTATGGAAACGATGAACGTATACGCCTCGGGCGCGACAGATTGATCGTCATTGACCTTATCGAGTCTGAGAGTCCTGTCTGCGGAGTAATAGTTCGCGCCACGAAGAAGCAGATAACACTTCTCCTACAGGACAAGCCCTTAGATGATGAGCGACATCTCTCGATCCCGCTCGGGTCTAT
>CAMDSG010000157.1 GCA_945907055.1 Bifidobacterium breve
CCAAGGCACTCCCAGATGCGCTCGCCGTATCAGCTGGTCCTAGCCCTTCATCCGTACCATCATCACTATCTAATTCGTAGTCATTTAAATCCGGGCAACAAAGACGCTATAGAAGGGTTATGCCAATGGCAACCAATGAGAGCGACCTCGTAACTGCGGACCTCCTTGCATCGGATGTTGCATGGGATCTCGAGCCCCTTCTAGGTGGGCGCGGAGAGGGCGGTGTAGATGCTCTTCTAGATGAAGCCGCTGTGATCATCGCCCGCATTGTCTCAAAGCGGGGGAGTATCGCTTCGCTCGATGCTGAAGGCCTGGCCGCTCTTATGCACGAATTCGCTGCGGTAAACGACTGCATTGGGCGTGCTGGATCTTACGCAGGGCTGCGCTTCACGGTAGATACCGCCGATGCTCAAAGAGGCGCATTAATGCAGCGCATCGAGTCACGCGCTGGGATCCTCGCATCGGATCTTGTCTTCTTTGATCTTGAGTGGATTGCAGTCGATGACGATCGCGCGGAGGCTCTACTAGCCGACGAGCGGCTCGCGTTCTGCGCCCATTCGCTTCGCACGCTTAGGAGCACGCGTCCTCACCGTCTCGGAGAAGAGGCGGAGCAGGTCGATATCCAGCGCTCGCTAACCGGAGTAAGCGCATGGGGACGTCTATTCGATGAGTTGACCTCCTCAGCAGAGGTTGTAATCGACGGAGAGTCAGCCCCTCTCGAGTTGGCACTCTCGCTTCTAAGCACACCTGATCGCGAGGTGCGCGCCTCTGCAGCCGCCGCAGTTACAGAGGGACTTGCTCCTGGGCTGCGAACGCGAGCATTCGTGTTCAACACCATCATCGCTGACAACGCTATTGGTGATCGCCTGCGTTCATTCCCTTCGTGGATCTCATCGCGCAACCTCTCTAATGAGGCATCTGACGCGAGCGTTGAGGCGTTGGTGGAGGCGGTAGTCGCTCGCTATGACATTCCTCAGCGTTGGTATGCCCTCAAGGCGCGCCTTCTCAGGATCGAGCGACTCGCCGACTATGACCGCTCTGCCTCTGTCGCCGACTCAGAGACGAAGTTTGGTTGGGCGGAGTCGCGCGATCTTGTACTTGATGCGTACTCCTCTTACTCTCCGAAGTTGGCCAACATTGCTCGCCGCTTCTTCGATGAGGGTTGGATTGATGCTCCTATGCGCCCAAGTAAGCGCCCGGGGGCCTTCTGCTCGTACACGGTTCCGGATGTGCACCCATACTTGCTCCTGAACTGGACCTCGACTCGCCGCGATGTGCTGACTCTCGCTCACGAACTAGGGCACGGGCTTCACGCCTACTTGGCGCGCGAGCAGGGAATCTTCCACCAGTCGACCCCGCTAACTCTCGCAGAGACTGCATCGGTATTCGGTGAGACCGTTACCTTTGGAAGAATTCTCGACGGCACTACGGACCCGGCTGATCGACTCGCGCTCCTAGCGGAGAATCTTGATGGACAGATTGCAACAGTCTTTCGCCAGGTTGCGATGAACCGTTTTGAGAATGCAGTTCATACACACCACCGTGATAGTGGAGAACTCTCTGTTGAGGAGTTTGGTGATCATTGGTTCGCAAGCCAGAGTGCAATGCTCGGAGACTCAGTTGAACTAACTGAGGGCTATCGCACCTGGTGGTCATATATTCCACACTTCATACATACTCCTGGCTACGTCTATGCATATGCCTACGGACAGTTGCTAGCGCTAAGCGTTTATCGGCGTTATCAGGAGCGCGGGGATGCATTCGTACCTGCGTATCTAGACCTACTCAAGGCCGGAGGATCTAAGTCTCCAGAGGAGCTAGGGCGCATGGTCGATTGCGATCTTGCAGACCCAGGGTTCTGGGACGGTGGGCTCACAATCATCGGTGAGACGCTCGACCTAGCCGAGGCAGCGGCGCGCGATGCCGGCAGAATCTAGGCAGGGGAGTGCCAACTCGTTGAGTTACGGAGTCGCGGGCGGAGCGATGACTACCTCGAGGAGCGTGCGTTAACCCGTGTCCCTTAGGCCTGGCGGGTCTCGGTACTGAGGTTTTCGCCACTCCCAGACGGCTTTGCTGGCACCGACTCTCTCGGCGATCTCCACCAATCGGCGAGCGCCGGCAGCATCAACGCAATCAACCTCGAGGGATGAGATGAAGGTCTGGAGTTCTGTGGTTTCTGTGGTGATGTGATTCAATTGGTCGAACATATGTTCGAGAATAACAGGGGGGTGTGACAGTGAAGCCGGTCAATATCTAATTTCGGCGTTATTTCGAGAAATATTTCAAAGATTTATTTATCGGGTGGTTCGAAACTCTGCGAGTTCTTTCTTAAGGAGGTCGAGACCGAGCGGCCCGAGGTCGAGAGCGAAGGCATGCCATGCCTTTAAATCAAACTCGGCGCCGAGCTGTTTCTTCGAGGCCTCCCTGGCTTCGAGCCAGACCCTCTCACCGATCTTGTATGAGATGGCTTGGCCTGGGAGACCGAGATACCTGTCAATCTCGAAGGACATCATCTCGCTTGGGAAACGACTCCGTTTGATGGCGAATGCAAGACCAATCTCAGGAGTCCATACCTCGCCGGCAAACTCTTTCTCTGTGCTTGGAATTCGCAATCCAAGATGCATCCCGATATCAACGATGACGCGCACGGCTCGAAGTGCATGAGCGCGCAGCATCCCAAACTCGTAATCGGGTACTTCTAGGTATCCGAGCTCTCCCATCAATCTCTCTGCATAGAGTGCCCAGCCCTCTCCATGCCCGGAGTTCCAACCAAGCGTGCGCTGGAAACGGGTCATCCTCTCGCCAAGGTGCACAACCTGGGCAATTTGAAGGTGATGACCTGGAACACCTTCGTGGTAGCAAGTTGAGACCTCACCCCAGAGAGGGAAGCGCGTATGACCCTGAGCTGGGTACCAAGTACGCCCGGGGCGAGAGAAATCTTCAGAGGGCCCGGTGTAATACATCGCTGCTCCGCCACCGGGAGGCGCGATCATGGCCTCGACTCGCTGAACCCGCCCGGGGATATCAAAGTGTGTCTCATTTAGATCTGAGATTGTCTTGTCGAGGAGCTCTTGAAGCCATCCCCTAAATGCATCTGGGCCTTCAATGGAGCGGCTCGGGTCCGTCTCGAGCAACTCAACGACCTCGCTGAGCCCAGCGCCGGGGAGGATGCGCTCTGCGAGAATTGCCATCTGCTCTTCAATTCTCTCTAACTCTGCCCAGCCCCATTCGTAGGCCTCATCGAGATCAAGCTCCGCTCCGTTGTAGAGGCGTGAAAAGGCTGCATATCGCTCGCGCCCTACTCCGTCTACCGGCGTAGATTCCGGGAGATATGTCTCCGAGAGAAACGCTGCGATCTCTGCATACGCTTGAGTGGCGCTCTGTGCATTCTTCTTTAAGGAACTGCTGAGAGATTTCGATTCGATGTTGCTGCTATCAAATTCGGATGCAACTGAGATGAAGAATGGTTGGAGCCCGGTATTGCCTGCCCATGCGGCGCACTGTCGTGCGACGCCCTCGACTTGGCGCGAAGGAGCAAGTAGGCCTCGTTGAACCCCGCTCTCAAGGCTCTTGCGCACCGAAGCTAGTGATGCTGCTACGCCAGACATTCGAACTGAGATCTGATCCCAGTCGTTTTCATTCTCGCGAGGCATGAGGTCGAATACCTCTCGCGTCGCCTGTATCGGCCCGCCAAGCACGTTGAGTTCTCGATACTGCTCCCCAAGGCTCTCTAGAGAGAGCCCTACGCTGAGACGCTCCTGCATAAATTCGTTAGCGATGCGGTCTCGGGTCTGTGTGGTCTCAATCCTTTGTAATGCCACGAGTGCTGACCTAGCGAGATTTGCGCGCTCCTCAAGCGCCTCTGGGGAGTAGTCGGTAAGGGCCGTTGGGTGGTCGTCTATCCCTACAGCGGTCGCACCTGTTGGGTCTAGTGCTGCGTACTCGGAGACGTAGGCATCGCTTAGAGCGTAGACGTCGCTATTCGCGGCTCCGGCGTTACTGCTGTCTGTGGCGCCATGGTCGCTTACTGCGTCGCCGTTATGCGCCATCTCTGCCTCTCAGGCTTGTTCTCTGTAGCCCGCCTCTGGAGTAGGCGCTATTAGTGACTCAGAATCTAATTCGCCATGGGCGAGTCCTCGGCGATTGATCCACTTGATCTACCCGCGATCTTGCGGAGATCGTGGCTTGATCGTGCTCCATAAAGCGCCTCGGTGGGCACGCCGTAGGGGAGTCTTGCTACCGTCGCAGGGTTCGGAGAATCAGGGACTATCAGATTTTCAAGGACTATCAGATTTAAGGACATCAGAATCAGGGACTATCAGAATCAGGGGCGCTGGGCCCACTGATCAGAGAGAGCATGCTCCAGGCTTAATGGAGCATGCGAGGAG
>CAMDSG010000158.1 GCA_945907055.1 Bifidobacterium breve
AACGCTTCGTAGTGCTAGCGCCGGACCCGCATAATTTTGATGGCAACGCCGATGGAATAGGTTGCGTTTAGCCGGAAATAGAGAGTGCTGGCTACTTACTCGACCAAGTCAGTTGAGCGAGGCGGCGCGAACATTCCGATCACAACTGACTCTGGTTCTGCGGAGCCTTCCCAATCCCACGAAGCAATCTGCGTCGTAGATCTGCGCCCAACGCCAGCACGAATTATCTCAAAGCGGGTGGTACGAAGACTCGCAGTTGCTTCGCCCTCGCCGACGACGCGCTCGCCGGCTTCGTGAATAATTCTCAGTGCTCCTGCATCGCCACGCTGTCGTCCTATGCCGAAAGAGAGTTGATCGAAGGAGTAATCAACAGCATCAGAGTCGCGAGCCCCCGCAGCATTGAGCGCACCGCGAAGATCGTGCTCATGTGTAGTGGCATCGACGATGAACATTCCCTGCATGCGCCTTGGGAATGAATCGATTAGTGGCTCTACTTGCGGGCTATAGCGCCCCCACTCCTCCAACAGTTGCTCGGGAGAAGACGTTGACCGCAGATCTACCTGCGTCTGTGTCCATTCACTTGAAGCGACTCCTTCTAGGCGACCCTCAATGACATCGGCGGTGCTCCCAACCATGTGGGCTAGTACTCCGAGAGCGCTCCACTCTGGAGTAGCGGGTGCAACTCGCTCAAGGCTCTCGGCTGAGGCACCCAAAATTAGATCGGTGACTCGAGTTCGTATTCCTCTATAGATCTCCGCGAGGTCGTACTCAATGCGTTCAATCTTACCTGAGTCAATTGTGGACATGCGCTAAGACTAATTCATTATGCGAACAGACTTAGCAGCCTCTCTTGCCTTCGCAAGCACCTCCTCGGCGCCATCAATGACGCGACCGCGCATCAATACTCGACCTGCAACAACTGCGGTGTCTACGCAGGATCCGGTGGCGGAGTAAATGAGCGCCTCGGCAAGTGGAGCAGGGGTGAGTTCGACGGAGTCGAGGTCGATTAGCAAGAAGTCGGCCTGCCCCCCAACAGCTAGTGGTGTTGCTCCGAGTTGAGGAGCCAATGCGCCGGATGCAACGATGAGTGCCTCACGGGCAGGAAGCACAGACGGGTCAAGATCGGAGTGTTTCTGAAGCAGCGAGAGGAGTTTGATGTCCTGAAATAGGTCGAGAGAGTTATTTGAGGATGCCCCATCGGTACCTATACCAACGCTGCATCCGTGTCGGCGTGCATCGGAGTATCGAAAAGGCCCGCCGGAGGCGAGTTTCATATTCGACGCAGGGCAGGTAACCAAGGTCGCACCTCGCTCGGAGATGAGAGCCAGCTCGGTATCATCCAAGAAAATTGAGTGAGCAAAGACGCTGCGTTTGTTTACAAGACCTAGGGAATCTAAGTAGTGAACCGGCCTCACTTTATTTGTATCGATGCAGTTAGCGACCTCAGCAGCGGTCTCGGATAGATGCATGTGAATCGCCACATTGTGTTTAGCCGATAGGGCCGAGATGTGTTCGAGGTCTTCCCTGCTCAATGTGTAAATAGAGTGAGGGCCAAGCGCAGGTGTAACCAAATCGGTCGACTCCATTAATGCGAGCAGGCCATCCTCTGACGCCTCTGGCTTTGCCGTTGCAGGGGTGCCAGGCGCATTGATGACAACTTGACTCACGCAGGCGCGCACCCCGGAGTCCGAGACAGCGCGTGCGACTTCAGTGGAGTCGAAATACATATCCCAGAAACGAAGAGTTCCACTTCGGATCATCTCTAGAGCGGCTAACCGCGTTCCCCAGTAGACATTCTCAGGAGTCAATCGAGACTCCGCCGGCCAAATCCGAGTCTCAAGCCACTCCATCAATGCGAGGTCGTCTCCGTAACCACGCAGCAGTGTCATTGCTGCATGCGTGTGCCCGTTTACAAGCGGCGCAATGAGCGATAGCCCGCCCGCATTGATCTGCTCATCACCGGGCAGCGCTAGTACACCATCACCGAGTTGAGTGATTACTCCGTCGACGCAGCGAACCCCTCCTAATGCTCCATCAATTAGGGCACCAGTAATTGTTAGCGGCTGCATCATCCCCCGGTGGGTGTAAACGCGCAGGGCATACGCTTAATGCCGTGAATAAAGCCTGATTGAAGCATCTCTGGGGGTCCCGTGATCTCTAGGTCTGGGAGTACGCGGAAGATCTCCTCAAACATCACACGGATCTCACGCCTAGCAAGGTTGGCCCCAAGGCAGAAGTGTGGGCCCCCACCGCCATAACCAAAGTGCGGGTTAGGGGAGCGAGTGATGTCGAAGTTATATGGGTCCGCAAATTGGTCCTCGTCTCGGTTAGCGGAGTTGAAGTACATCACAACCTTCTCGCCCTCGTGGAAGGTATGGCCGGATAGCTCCACGTCGCTCACAACTGTGCGACGGAAGTTCACAACGGGTGTCGCCCAGCGAACGATCTCCTCGACTGCGTTTACAGCGTGTGTATCGAAGTCGGATATCCATAGTGCCTTCTGGTCTGGATTGTTCTGCAGTGCCAGCATGCCATGGCTTACAGCAGTGCGCGTTGTCTCATTCCCGGCAACTACAAGGAGAATGAAGAACGACGCAAACTCTCCAATAGTTAGGCGCTCACCATCAACCTCAGCGTGCATAAGAATGCTTGCTACGTCGTCGGTTGGGTTCTCGAGACGATGCTGGCCGATATCCATAGCCATTTGGTGGAGGGTAAGAAGCGCACCCATTAGATCGTCGAAAGACTGCACGTACTCGGGGTCGCCAACTCCAAGAATAATGTTGGACTGCTCAAATACGCTCTGCTCGAGGGATGGTGGTACCCCAACCATGTCGCAGACAATCTGTAGTGGTAACTCAGCAGCGATCTTTGATACGAAGTCACACTCTCCAAGGTGGGCAACACCCTCAGCAACAGCGCGAGCGCGAACTTGAACCTGCTCGAGCAGATGATTTAGTGCCTTTGGCGTGAAGCCAGAGGAGATTAGATTCCGAAGCTTTTTGTGGCGTGGGTCGTCCATGTTGATGATCGAACCAAGGAACTCCGCCATCTCCTGCGGTAGGTCCCCAACGTTCGTTCCGCCGCGGCCACTAACGAAGACATCAGCGTGCCGACTGACATACATCACATCGGAGTACTTCGATAATGCCCAGAACCCAATGCCCTGCCCGTAACCCTCGATAAGGGGCTCCTCATGAAACGAGATTGGGCGCTCCTCACGCAGCATCTTGAAGACGGCCTCGCGCTCGGAGTCAGGGCGCCCCCAAAACTCAATGTCACCAAGAGCGACATCATCTAGGGCAAGCGGTGACTTCGGAAGGAGCATGCTCATTTGGGCCTTTCGCGAGGGTGGGATTTCTTAGGTTGGCACATTACGCTCATTGGGATGCGCTGGTCACTTGCTCTACCCACTGATCGTGCTGACCTGCCTCAAGAGTTCGTTAATGGCAGAGCTGTCGCTGCTGCTGCAATCTGCGCAGAGGAGTCTGGGTTCGACGCGGTCTATGTCACAGATCACCCGGCCCCAGACCAACGCTGGCTTGACGGTGGCGGGCATCATGCCCTCGAGCCGATGGTCGTTCTGAGTTATGCAGCGGCGGTTACTCAGCAGTTAATGCTCCAGACCAATGTCTATATTGCGGCTTATCGGAATCCATTTCTCGCCGCCAAGTCAATCCTCTCCCTCGATCTGCTCTCAGGTGGCCGGGCCATCATTGGCGTAGCCGCGGGCTATCTGCGCCCCGAGTTTGGGGCGCTAGGTGTTGAGTTCGATGAGCGAAATGAATTACTCGGTGAGTGTATTGATGTGATGCGTCGGGTCTGGACCGAGGATGAGGTGGCTGTCGAGGGTGCACATTTTCGCTCGCGCGCTGTAACCATGAGGCCGCGGCCAGTTGCTCAACCGCACCCTCCGATATGGGTTGGTGGAAATAGCAAAGCAGCAATACGAAGGGCCGTTGAGAGCGGTGAGGGTTGGGTCCCCTTCCCGAACCCGCCTGAGGCGAGCGTCGCAGTTAAGTCTCCAGTAATCTCGAGCATCAGCGATTTAGAGAAACGAATTGAGTTTGCTCGCGCACATTCGGAGATTGTTGGTCGATCTGCTCCACTCGATATCTGCTTCTCGCCGTTCTCACTCACTTCTGAAACCGATGCCTCAACTCTGATGCGTGGGGACAGCGGAGCGCTGATTGACGAGGTCCATGCGCTCGAAGCCATTGGAGTTACATGGTTGACCGTCTCCTTTGGAGATGCCAAGAATCTCTCGGAGTGGAGAGGCCTCGTGGACAGGTTGGGTGTAGATGTGCTCGGATCAACTAAATGAATGAGAATCCCTCTGAACCAGGCGGCCCTATC
>CAMDSG010000159.1 GCA_945907055.1 Bifidobacterium breve
AGTTACTCAGCGGGGGCTGCTGCAGCCTTGTTGGCTGCCTTCATGAGGCGAGAGTTGCGGCGTGCAGCGGTGTTCTTGTGGATTACACCTTTGCGGCCGGCCTTGTCGATGCGCTTCTGAGCCGCACGAAGCGACTCTGTGGCGTCAACGGTCTCATCGGTAAGTGCAGCGCGTGCGTTCTTGATGCGAGTACGCATCTCAGATCGAACACCCTTATTACGGACACGACGGACCTCGTTCTGGAGGTTTCTCTTTTTTTGACTCGCGATATTCGCCATGGGCGTGTATTCGCTCTCCTGGTTGATCTTGGCTGGGCCGGTGAAGGGTAGCAGGGCCGAGAGCGGAAGCGCCCGTTCGGGGCAAAATCCTTCTGAGTCGCTCCAAGTTCGAGTGCTCTAGGACCCCACTCGCCTCACTATTAAATCTGAAGTTCCCCGGTTGGGGCCATTTCGGGCGAGACTGCCCGGGTGACCTCCCTAGACCGTCTGCGATGCCTCAGCATCATTGCTCATATCGATCATGGCAAGAGCACGCTCGCTGACCGTTTCCTAGAGATCACTGGGGCTGTGAGTGCACGTGAAATGCGTGCTCAGTATCTCGACTCAATGGATATCGAACGTGAGCGCGGAATCACGATCAAGGCGCAGAATGTTCGACTCAACTGGCGAGACCATGTCATCAACCTGATCGACACACCAGGCCACGTCGATTTCGGTTACGAAGTCTCACGAAGTCTCGCGGCTTGTGAAGGTGTAATTCTTCTCGTCGATGCTTCGCAAGGAATCGAGGCACAGACACTCGCTAACTGCTACCTCGCTCTCGAGAACGATTTAACAATTGTTGCAGCACTTAACAAGATCGATCTCCCGGGTGCGGAGCCTGAGCGCGTTGCGCAGGAGATTGAGCGCGTACTCGGCATTCCAGCCTCAGAGTTACTACACATCTCAGCGAAGACTGGCCAGGGTATCCCCGAGTTGCTTGATGCCGTTGTCGATCGCATTCCGCCCCCCACCGGAGACATAGATGCTCCGCTCCAAGGATTGATATTCGATTCTTACTACGACCCTTATCGCGGTGTCGTCTCCTCAGTTCGTGTCTTCAACGGATCGCTCCACACCGGAGCGCGACTTCGATATGTGCAGGCCAACGCAACACATGACGTTGAGGAGGTCGGTGTAAAGCTGCCCGTCCCGACCCCAGTCGCGATGCTCGGGCCCGGAGAGGTCGGGTATGTCATCTCGGGGATTAAGGACGTCGGCCAGGCACGAGTCGGGGAGACTGTTACAACTGCTATTCACCCAGCCGAGGCGCTACCTGGGTATCTAGACCCCAAGCCCATGGTTTTCTGTGGGTTGTATCCAGTCGATGGTGACGAGTACTTGGAGTTGCGCGAATCACTCGAGCGCCTAAGGCTCAACGACTCATCGTTTACCTATGAGCCTGAGACCTCTGGTGCACTTGGGTTCGGGTTCCGCTGTGGATTTCTTGGGTTGCTGCATATGGAGATTGTGCGCGAGCGCCTCGAGCGAGAGTACGGATTGTCGCTCGTGGCAACTGCTCCAAATGTTGAGTACCGCGCAATCATGGCTGACGGAACGGTGCGCATAATCGACAACCCCTCCGCAATGCCTACGAGTAACGAAGTGCAGACAATTGAGGAGCCCTTCGTGGGAACAACGATCCTCACGCCATCTGAGTATGTCGGAACCATCATGGAGCTCTGCCAGCAGCGTCGTGGAGAGCTAAAGAAGATGGAGTACCTCTCGGAGGAGAGAGTAGAGATTGAGTATGACCTTCCGCTCGGCGAGGTTGTCATGGATTTCTTCGACCAACTCAAGTCGCGCACTAAAGGGTATGCAAGCCTTGACTACGAGCAGCGCGGGTATCGCGCCTCGCACCTCGCCAAGGTAGATATTCTCCTAAACGGAACAGCGGTAGACGCGTTCTCATCGATTGTGCATCGCGACAGAGCATTTAACTATGGAAAGCGGATGGTCTCGAAGCTGCGCGAACTTATTCCGCGCCAACTCTTCGATGTGCCGATCCAAGCCGCTGTCGGCGGGCGCGTTATTGCACGTGAGACCGTCAAGGCCAAGCGCAAAGATGTTCTTGCTAAGTGCTACGGCGGAGACATCACCCGCAAGCGCAAACTTCTTGATCGCCAGAAAGAGGGCAAGAAGCGTATGAAGCAGATTGGGCGTGTCGAGGTGCCACAAGAGGCCTTCGTCGCTGCCCTTAGCCTCGACGACTAAACATAATTACGGCTCGCGCGGAAGCCCGAGCACTCGTTCTCCGAGGATGGTGCGCTGCACCTCGCTAGTGCCTCCGCCAATTGTGAGTGCAGGCGAGTAGAGAAATCCGTAATGCCAAACGGGGTCCGAGACTCCGCAGGGGCCTGCCCATGAGAGCATCCCATTGGTACCTGCTAATTCCAGAGCAAGCCCCATGATGTGCTGGCCGTGCTCATCCGCGATCGCCTTGCGAACACTCGCCTCGGGCCCAGGCTCTAGGCCTCGCAGTACAGCAGCGACGCTGCGAAGTCTTATGAAACGCAGTACCTCGCTCTCAATATGTAGTGCTGCTATGCGTTGACGCATTCGAGGATCGCTGCTTCCTCCGCCTGCGCGCACAATGTCTATTAGATCTCCTGCAGTCGGGCCGCGCCCCCATAACGCACCTTCTCCTGAGAGTGAGACCCTCTCGTTGCCGAGAGTTACCTTGGCGAGTCGCCATCCGTCGTTTATGTCGCCGACAACATTGGCGACTGGAATGCGAACATCCGTGAAGAAGACTTCGTTGAACTCATGCGTGCCCGTCATCTGAACAAGGGGTCGCACCTCAACGCCGGGTGACTGCATATCGAGAATGAAGTATGTAATACCGCTCTGATTGCTCGCCTCGGGGTCGGTGCGCGCCAAGAGAATTCCCCAGCGGGCAACGTGCCCAAGCGTCGTCCATACCTTCTGTCCGTTTACGACGAACTCGTCGCCATCGCGTGTCGCGGTTGTGCTCAGTGATGCAAGGTCGCTTCCGGCACCGGGCTCACTAAAAAGTTGGCACCAGAGTTCGGAGCCATCAAGGATCCCGGGTAGCCACTTCTCGTGCTGCTCAGGCGTGCCAGCAACGAGGAGCGTGGGGCCGGCCCAACCAATACCGATTGGGTTCATGGGCCTTGGAGCATCTCGAGATCGCAGAGCCTCGTCGATCTGAATCTGCTCTGCAGCGGAGGCCTCGAGTCCCCACGGTCTCGGCCAGTGAGGGGCTGCAAATCCGCTCGCAGCGAATCGCCGCAGCCACTCCTTTGGGAACTCGCCATCAGGTGCTAGTTCATCCATGAGCGCTGTTATCGCATCGCCTGCACTCTTCTTCCCATGTGCAGTATCTATTGGGTACTCACTCCCCACTACTTGGGGTGAATCTGCGCCCCGGGTGCTCGCTCCTTGAGTCATTTGCCAGAGGTTACGCGCTATTCGCCTGCGGAGTGCGACGATGGGGAGATGGAGCCGGATGCAGATAAGGATTTAGGCATGCCTCAGGCATCCGTCGATGATCTGTTCGCACCCCTAGAGCTGACCCCTGATGCTTTCGGTACCTATGTGCACATCCCGTTCTGTTCACACCGATGCGATTACTGCGACTTTGCAACATGGGCTGATCGGGCTCACCTCATTGACGACTACGTAGATGCCTGTGTCAAAGATATTCACCGGCAGTGCAGAGAAGGCCTTCGTGATGCGACGAGCATCTTCTTTGGTGGAGGCACGCCCTCGCTTCTAAGCGGAGACCAACTAGCTCGAATTCTTGATGCCATTCCGCGCACGTCTAGTGCTGAGATAACAGTTGAGTGCAATCCGGATGCCGCGGATGCGCAGCGTTTGGAGGCGTATGCGCAAGCAGGGGTTAATCGGTTGTCATTTGGAGTGCAGTCCCTCGAGCCGCGTGTGCTCGCCGCTCTGGGGCGAACCCATAACCCTGAGAATGTTCTGCTTGCGATAAGTAATGCGCGTGCTGCTGGCATCAAGCGCTTAAACCTCGACCTGATCTATGGAGCGCCCGTAGAGTCGATAGATGATTGGCGAGCGACTCTTGAGGGAGTGATCGCCCTTGCTCCGGAGCACATCAGTGCGTATGCATTGACCGTTGAGCCAGCCACCCCATTTGGGCAACGCGTTGCAAGCGGCGAAGAAGGCCCTGATGACGATCGCCAGGCGGATGCCTACCTAATGGCCGAGGGTTTACTGAAGGCTGCGGGTTACAACTGGTACGAGATCTCTAACTGGTCGTTAGCAGGAGAGGAGTGCCGCCATAATCTTGTCTACTGGCTCGGCGGAGA
>CAMDSG010000160.1 GCA_945907055.1 Bifidobacterium breve
TAGCTGTGGGGCGGCTTTTTGGGCCCACGGCCACTTCAAGCGAGATTTATCACCATAAGTGATAACTCTTGCTTGACAAACCCACGATTCGTGGTGATACTTGCGAATGACCGCCTCAGTTAGTGGCATTCACCCGGGCAGGGTGTGCGTCTCGATAGTGCTGAGAACGGCAGAACGGCGACTGGGGGGAGGGCGCATGCCATGCGTCTCGGGGTCCACGTTCATCGCTCTGTTGGAAGTAATAAATCGGGGAAGCGGGATTACCTGATTAAGGATCCAGACAATTCATCCGTCATGACAGAGGAGAAATAAATGAAACTCAAGTCCAGAATCGCAGGATCTGCGACGGCACTGGTGCTTGCACTCGGAATGAGCGCAGCACCGGCCTTTGCAGCAGCACCAATTGCCGCTACAGGAGAGACAATCTACGACCAGGGAGAGATGTCCAGCCGTGGTTCCTGCTCGACCATCGGCGTTGGCTCGATCCTGAACCCACTCAAGACCGCAGGACTTAGCCTTGTTGAGGAAACATTGACCTCTAGCTCCAAGGGCTACCCCCGCAACTCGGGGGATGTCGGTCTATTGCGCGTAGGTGAGTGTGCAGTTAGAACTAGCGCCGGATTCTCACTCGGAACCGCCAGTGGCTTGGGTGACTATGTCTTCAAGAGCGTCGCAAAGTTTGGGACCAAGCTCACGGGTATCTCCGACTGCAACTCGATAGAGGGAGCCGACACAGATGAGCGTCCCCTTACAGGCAAGATGAGTATCGGATACACCGATCTAACCAAGACCGATGCTTACATCCGAATTCAGGGCTTCGATACGGATGCCGCCGACAAGGTTTGGCTTACCGGAATTGTTGCCAAGGGCGAGGGCGCAGGTGCCACCATCGGTGGGAACGTCTGGTTCAACCCGGTACTCAAGATCAAGGGTGCCGGCCTCTACGGCGCTGCAATCCTTGACGACGTAAAGACTGTCGGATTCGACGAGTCAACGTTTACCTCCGTTGCTACAGGGTATGCCACCTCTGCTGGCTTCACCATCGGAGAGGCACTTCCTTGCAGCACTGGTTCAGGGACAGTCGGAGCAAACGGACTCCCAGGTCTTGAGCTCATCGGTCTCGGTGGAGGCGCCGGCTTTAATAGCATTGCCCTCGGCACCCCTGCAGATGGAGTTAGCTTCCTGCTCTAGGAATTAAGTAAACCTGCTCCGCTCATTCGGGGGGCATTTAAGAACAACGGATTTTGGGCCTACTCCTCTCGGGGGGTAGGCCCAGAACCGTTTCTTGGGGGCAGTTTCTGGGGGGCAGTTTCTTTGTCTCGCTCGAATCGCTTCGCTCGAATACTCAATCTAGGGGGTTCTCAGGTGTTCTCATGGGGGGTATAATCACACTCAACGTAAACCCCTAGTCACTACCCATCACTACCCATCACTACCCATGGTCACTAGAGAATCAGGCAATCAAGTGCTCCCCCAGGCACTTGATCCAACCTTCAGGAGTTCAAATGCCTCGAGCCATTGCTAGGCGATCAAGATTCGCAACACTCGCTGCAGCGGTTATCACGGCAAGTGCCCTAATCGGCTCTGCGCTCCCATCGGGAGCGGCACCGCCTACTGTCGCGAACCCTTACCCCCAGGCAGGCATGACCGATTACGGCGTGTGTTACGGGCTTTCGGTGGGCGCTGCGCGCGGGCCCGTCCCACGCGCCGGCCTCACGCTTAGTAATCAGGCAGTGAGTATCTCGGTAAAAGGAGTTCCAACCACAACCGCCGATGCCGCAGTCAATCGTGTGGGTGGTTGCCTACTTGATGCGGCTCTCGGCGTTCACTCAACAGCCCCAGCGGTCTTAAAGTTTGCAGCCAAGATTACCTCTCCCTCTGTCGACTGCCAACTTAATGACCTTGACGCCTCAGAGCGACCCTTTATGGGGAAGGTAATGTGGGCCCTTGATAGCGATGACGATGGTTCTGTTGATGCGAAAATAAGCGGATATGTGCGCATCGTCGGCACAGACTCATCGCTTCCCGAGATGGCATGGGTCACCGGAATGGTTATAAAGGGTGATGCTGTGGGGGCAACAATTGGAGGCGAGATATTCTTTGCTCCAATCTTTAAATTTAGTGCCGTCGGCAAGTTCTACCTAGATACCCCGCAACAGAATTGGCAGCAGTTGACACCTCTTGGTACGGATACAGCAAGAGCAGTCTCGACCGGGTATGGATACTCAAGTCTCAACGCTTATTACTACGGAAACTGTGGCGGTTTTGGAGATATTCTCGGCATCCCAAATGTGACGTCACTGATGTTCGGTGCAGGTATTGAGAGTCCGCTAGGGAATATCTCGCAAGGATTCCACTTTCTGATCTGATTAAGGCTCGTGCTCGCTTGATAAGAGATCAAATTTGGGCGATGGCAAAGAAGCCTCGGAATAGGTAATGATTGCGCGATGACGGATCAAAGCACGCCTAGCGAGACCCCTAAAGGCGCCCCATCAAAGGGCAGTGCCTCCGAGCGACTTTTGAGCATGCGGGTCATCGTTATTGCTTCCGCAGTAGCCCTCCTCGTGCTCGGTGGAGTTGCGTTCGCAACACTAAAGCGCGACGGCTCAGGGGATAATGCAGGCCCAGCGACGAGCACCACGGGAGTTGGGTCTCGCGTATCTGGCGCAAGCGGGGTCACCGGCTCTAGCGGGTCGCAGGGCTCTGGCCCCTCAGGTACCAAGAAGAGTGGAGTGAGCGGTAGTAGCGGCGCTGGTCCGAGCGGTAACGGCGCCACTGGCTCCACAGAGACAACTCTGCCATCCGATGAAGAGGCCGATATAGCCAAGATTCGAGTCGCTATTACCCCAGGAACCTGCCTCTGGGACCTCGATACCCTCGACCTCACAGCGAGAGGCTCGGTGCGCAACAACAACACCGTTGACGCTTTTGCGGAGATTGAGGTCACCTGGCTCGATTCTGAGGGTGCAGAGCTCGATACCTCCTCAACACTCGAGGTCTTGAACCCCGGGGAGACTCTCAATTGGGATGTGGCTGGGGCCTCTTTAGATGGCCCAGTTGGGGCGCTTCGCTGCAGTGTCGCACTGCTTCCCTGAGCCCTACCGAGGGTTCAAATTAGAGGGATCCCCCCGGATTGTCTCTGACGGTGATACCCGTGTAGTCTCTCGGGCCTTGCCCATGCACCGGCTGCCGATCTCGGCGAAGGCGCCAAACTAGGTGGTACTCCCGTAACAAAGCCCAAGGACGACACGATCCTCGTTGAGGGCACAGTTGTTGAACCGCTCCCGAATGCGATGTTTCGCGTCGAACTCGAGAACGGCCACAAAGTACTGGCTCACATCTCTGGAAAAATGAGAATGCATTACATCCGCATTCTTCCGGGGGACAAGGTTCAAGTAGAGCTAACACCCTACGACTTAAGCCGAGGGCGCATCACCTATAGGTACAAGTAGTTATGACGAATACCAAGAATACGTAATCTCAATTAACCACAAGCCTTGAATCAGGAATTGCTTTGAAGGTACGACCCTCCGTGAAAAAGATGTGTGACAAGTGCAAGGTGATTCGTCGCGAACGCGTCGTTCGAGTCATCTGCGAGAACCCCCGGCACAAGCAGCGCCAGGGCTGAGGAGAGACACAGTAAATGGCACGTATAGCCAGCGTTGACATACCCCGCGAGAAGCGCCTAGTTATCTCGCTTACATATATTTTCGGTATTGGCCGATCGACCGCTTCAGTCATCTGCGCGGCGACGGACCTCTCTGAGGACACGCGCGTGCGCGACCTCACTGAGGATGAAGTTACCCGTCTGCGGGCCTTCATCGATGCCAACCTGAAGGTTGAGGGTGACCTGCGCCGCGAGGTATCAGGGCACATCAAGCGAAAGATCGAGATTGGCACCTACCAGGGCATTCGTCATCGCCGTGGGCTTCCGGTGCGCGGTCAGCGCACTCGAACCAATGCGCGTACGCGTAAGGGTCCGAAGAAGACAGTCGCCGGTAAGAAGAAGGTTCGTAAGTAGAGCCAGTCCGTAAGTAGAGCCAGTCCGTAAGTAGAGCCAGTCCGTAAGTAGAGCCAGTCCGTAATAAATAAAAGTTCTTAGTTAGTTAGGGCTTCGATTGGAAGCCTGTTCGTAGACTCCTTAGGAGAAAAGCACCAAATGGCAAAGCCTGCACCCGGTGGACGTCGTCCTCGCCGTAGAGAACGAAAGAACATCACTCACGGAGTGGCGCACATCAAGTCGTCCTTCAACAACACCATCATCACGATCACAGACCAGCAGGGGAACACCATTGCGTG
>CAMDSG010000161.1 GCA_945907055.1 Bifidobacterium breve
GCGGCGCGTTGATCGCGCACCAGTTACCTCAACGGACTTGATCTTCTTACCTGCAATTTCTTTATCAAGATCTCTTCGAATAGTCTCTACTTCTGGCAGTTCAGGCATTAATACTTCCCCGATCCGTACGCCCTTCGGCGTCGTCTGCGTTCGGGTCGGTTGACCCAATCGCTTGTTCGCGGAGCCAATCAGCGGCAATGCTCGCCGCAGCCTGCTCGGCCTGCTTCTTGCTAACTCCCTCTCCCGCTCCACGCTCGACACCATCGAGCAGAACCGTCGCATAGAACCGTTTCTCGTGATCCGGGCCGTCTCCATGCACGCGATATTTCGGGAGACCTATCTCTCGCAGCAACGCGAGTTCCTGCAGCATCGTCTTCGGGTCATCAGAGCCCGGCAATTTCGCGGCAGAGGCAACATCGGCAGCGAGCAGCGTTAACACAACTTCACGCGCCGCCTCTTCGCCACCATCAAGGTAAACCGCAGCTATTACGGCCTCCATTGCATCGCCTAAAATTGAGACCTTCTCGCGTCCGCCGCCAGCGGCCTCGCCTTTACCTAGGAATAAGCACTCACCGAGACTGATGCCGCGCGCAACCTCAGCGAGGCTCTCGGTATTCACAACTGAGGCGCGAACCTTGGACCATTGCCCCTCGCTTAGGTCTGGATACTTGTTGAACACATGATCACTAATCACGTAACCAAGGATTGAGTCTCCTAGAAATTCAAACTGCTCATTCGAGCGAGAATCTGAATGCTCAGCGCACCAGGATCTGTGCACCAAGGCGCGTAGGAGCAGAGACTCATCTTGAAATGCGTATCCAATTCTGGACTCAAGTGCTCGGCGCGCGGATTCGGTCATATTAAGAACGGCAGTTACGCCGACGTACCCCCAAGGCGCGCTATTACATAATCAACTGCATCTCCAACAGTCTTCATATCGGAGATGTCTTCATCATCGACCGAGAAGCCCACTGTCCGCTCGCCAAGATCCTCTTCTAGCGCCTCGACGAGTTCAATCAGAGCTAATGAGTCTGCATCTAGGTCTTCAACGAAGCGAGATTCTCTCAGGATCGTGTCTTCAGATACCTCGAGAATCTCGCATAGATTTGCTTTTACAATTGCAAATACCTCATCGGGCGAAATGGGATCGCGAGTCGTGTGTGTCTCAGCCGGCATTTTGGATCGTCTCCTTCATTAGGGTAACTAGGTTGCCATTTACGCAGTCGACGGCGAGAGAGCAAGCATTGACAATGGCGCGAGCGGATGATGAACCATGCGAAATGATGCAGACACCATCAACTCCGAGCAAGGCAGCGCCACCAAACGTGTCGGGGTCTAAGTAATCCGTCACTGCTTGGAGCAGCGGCCCTGTAACTACCTCTGCAGCTTTCTTCGTCTCATCGGTAGATCCGAGGACCGTAAAGACGAGCCCAGCAGCCGCCTTAAGCGCTGCCTCCATTGCTTTGAGGGCAACATTGCCGGTAAAGCCATCTGTTACTAATACCTCGGGGTGCCCAGTCATGAAGTCACGGCCCTCAGCGTTTCCCTTGAACCAAGGCTGCCCATCTAGAAGCTCAAAAGTTTTCTTGCGGAGTTCGTCTCCTTTACCTGGCTCTTCACCGTTGGAGAGAAGCCCAACCATTGGGTTCTCGACGCCGAATCGCAGCCTTGAGAATGCTCTCCCCATTAGCGCAAACTGCAGAAGCCACTCTGGCGACGCATCGACGGTGGCGCCGGCATCGACGAGGAGATGCGGATGGGAGAAGGGAACGGGAATTGGTACCGCTACAGCCGGGCGAGCCACGCCTTTTATGCGACCCATTCGCAGAAGCGCGCTACCCATAGTGGCTCCGGTATTACCGGCGCCGACCATTGCATCTGCGGCACCGTCTCGCACCGCTTCCGCGCAGCGCACGACCGATGCGTCTTTCTTGGAACGGATCGACCGCGCAGGATCGTCGCTCATCTCTATTACCTCAGAGCACCCAATAACCTCTACACCAGCCGGTGCAGCACCGTTCGGGAACAGCGGAGTAATCGCATCCTCGCGGCCGAAGAGGAGAACCTCAACCCCGAGAATATCGACAGCCTGAATCGCCCCGGCAACGATCTCGCCGGGCGCTCGGTCTCCGCCCATAGCATCGATCGCGATGCGCAGTGGTGCGCTCAAAGGAGTCAGCTGACGTCGATTACCTGGCGGCCTCGGTATGTACCGCAGTTACCGCAGACGATGTGAGGCAACTTTGTTGCGCCGCATGTTGGGCAGGTACTGCGCGGCGCGCGATCGAGGGTCCAGTTAGAGGCTCGTCGCTGCCTTGTCTTTGCTCTTGGGGTCTTGCGCTTAGGTACAGCCATCTTGTTCTCCTATTTATGTGTTCAGTTTTATGTATTCGCTATTTTGTTTGTAAATATCGAGATATCAGCAGTATTGCTGCATTTTTAATCGATCTTTATATCCTTCAGTGCGTCCCATCGTGGGTCTGTGACAGTGAGGTCGCAGCCACACGTCTCCGTGTTGCGGTTTACTCCACAGACCAAGCAGAGCCCGACGCAGTCCTCTTTGCAGAGTGCCGCAGCGGGAAGTTGAAGAAGGATGTTGTCGCGGATCGGGCCACCGAGGTCGATCTCGTCGCCCTCAAGTTTGTAGGTCTGCCCCTCGATCGGGTCTTGTTCAAATAACTCGCGCACCGGGGCAGCGACAGGATGGCGAATCGGCTCAAGACACCTAGAGCAAGTGAGCTCGTATACGGCTTCGGCCTGGCCATTGACCACGATGCTGTCGGATACGTGTTCGAAGGCGATCTTGATTGATACGGGCTCATCACTAACGAGTCTGGTCTGGCCGACGCCGCCGAGTTCCTCGGGGTCAATGGACAGCACTACTAACCGGCGGGCGGCCGGTCGATGCAGAAGATCCGCGACGTTGCAGCGCAGAGAGTCCATGGGGTTCGCCAGATTCGTTCTTAGTAAGGCCGCGCACGGCTGAGTGTGGATTTAACCAAGTGCTTGATTAGAGACTTGGTGAAGTGCTTCTCGGAAGAGAGTTCATACCCGAGTTAGCCGCTAAGCCAAACGTGGGGACTGAGCCCTCAAGCTCCAAGGGCGAGATGCTAGCAGGCCGGGAGAATTTCCATTAAATGTAAACCTGCGGGAGCCTCTAGTTAGAGTCTTGGTTGAAGAACTCTGAGGCAGCGTCATCAACGGAAATATCAGGGTCAGCACCGGCCTCAACAACGACCTGAAGGCGCTCTCGACCCTTCTGAACCGCTGCCATCGTGCGATCTAGCACCACCTCAAAGCCTGCGAGTTTCTGATCAATGTAATCCTCGGTCTCTAGGCGCATGGCTCGAGCACGATCCTCAGCGTCCTGCTCAGTTTTCTCGGCGGTCCTGCGAGCAGACCTCACAACCTCGGTGCGCTCGACCATTCGCTCAGCCTGCTGACGCCCGGCCTCGATGATCTCCTCGGCTTCTTTGCGCGCCTTGGCAAGAAACTCGTCGCGCTCCTTAAGTAACCAGCGCGACTGGCGAATCTCCTCCGGCAGCGAGGCCTCGGCATCCTCAAGAAGGATGAGAAGCTCCTCACGGTTGACCATGACCGATGCAGACATCGGCATAGATCGCGCCTGCTCAACGTGCTCTCTAATCATGTTGAGGCAGACCTCTGTGTCAGGGATCGTCCCGTCAAGCGCGTCGTAATCACTCATGCTCTATCAGCCAATCTCTTCATGTTGTTATTTCCCCTCTTCGGCAAAACGATCTACTAGCCGCGCCGCAACGGACGCCGGCACCATCGTTGATACATCCCCACCGAATCGCCCCACTTCTCGCACCAGGCTTGAAGAAAGGAACGAATACTGCGGACTAGTCGAGATAAAGAAAGTGTCTATGCCCGAGAGGCTTTGATTCATCTGCGCCATCTGAAGTTCGTAGTCAAAGTCCGTCACAGCACGCAGCCCCTTAACAATCGCGTCGGCTCCAAGATCGCGAGCAAAATCTACGAGGAGGCCTTTGAAGAACTCGATGCGAATATTCGGCAAGTGGGCGGTCACCTCACGCAGCATCTCTTGGCGCTCCTCAAGAGAGAAAAGTGATTTGGTCTTCTGCGGATTACGGATTACAGCAACGACTACCTCGGAGAAATGTCTCGAGGTTCGCTCGATGATGTCGAGGTGGCCGCGGGTTACCGGGTCGAACGAACCCGGGCAGAGGGCTATTGACACCGGCACATCCTTATCTTGGGCGATCCCGCACTCGGGCTTGTTGTGAATCTT
>CAMDSG010000162.1 GCA_945907055.1 Bifidobacterium breve
CGAAGCATCTTCTCGCAGATATCAAAATCGGCGATGACCCCATCCTTGAGTGGACGTATCGCCTGAATGTGAGCGGGGGTTCGACCGATCATTCGCTTCGCCTCGATACCGACAGCTAGCGGGCGTCCATCGCGCACATTGATCGCCACAACCGAAGGCTCGTTCAGGACGATGCCGCGCCCTCTCACATATACAAGGGTATTAGCGGTACCAAGGTCGACCGCCATGTCGCGACCAACTATGGAAGAGAACCACGGGTCTGACACTTGGAGATGCCTCCTAGGCGACATAATTGGAGCAGAGATAAAAGATTTCCTAGCAAGCAAGGCATTGATTACTTGCCGAGAGCGCTCGCGCTTTGCACTAAGGCTACGGCCTAGAGAAAAATGAGGCCAGCCGCGGGGCTAGGGAGCCTCAAATTGGGTCTCCAAATAAACAGATTCACCCGTTGAATTAACGAATAATCGTAGGCCTAGAGCGGCTATGACCCTCAGGCTCGCCCTGGGAAGAAGATTGCGATCTCACGCTCCGCAGACTCGTCTGAGTCTGATCCATGGACGAGATTCTCGCCCATTTCAATAGCGAGGTCGCCTCGAATGGTTCCTGGGGCCGCCTCACGTGGGTTAGTTGCACCAATAAGTGTGCGCATTACCTTGAAGGCCTCGGGGCCCTCAACGATCATCGCAACTAGTGGCGAGCGAGTGATGAAGGAGACCAACTCTCCGAAGAATGGTCTCTCAGCATGCTCGGCATAGTGGCGGCCTGCTGTCTCTGCATCGAGAGTGCGCATCTCAAGAGCAGTGATGCGGAGGTTCTTGGACTCGATACGCCCAATGATCTCCCCAACTAAGGAGCGCTCAACGGCGTCGGGCTTGCAGAGGATGAGGGTGCGATCAGTCATGGCGCAAAACTAGCCCGAGTTCTTCGTCCACTGCCTATCAGGAAACTGCGCATCGGGATTTGGCAGCCCTGAAACGCTTCAGCGAGCCTTCGGGAGCGATGAGCGGGCTGCCCCGACTACGTACAACGATCCCGTAACAACTATTTGGTCGTCTACTCCGGCATCCTTAACCGCTCGGCCGAGGGCGTCACCAACATCTGGGATCACTAAAACTGAGTCTGCCCGCATCCCATAACGCAACGCAGCCTCTGCGAGCGTCTCTGGATCAAGAGCACGGTTCGTCTCTGCTTTCGTGCAGATCACTCGATCTGTCTCTGGGTTAGGCGCAAGCGCAGCGAAGAAATCATCAACGTCTCTGCTGCGCATTGCACCAACAACATATGTGCGCGCCCTAGAGGAGAAGCCTTCTTCGAGTGCAGCGCTTAACGAACGGAGCCCATCGGGATTGTGGGCCCCATCAAGAATCACCAACGGGGAGCGACCTACTACCTCGAGTCTCCCAGGAGAGCGCACGGATCCAAAGGCTTCTTCCACAGTCTCGGTCGAGAGTGGCGAGCCCAGGAACAGTTCGGCTGAACAGAGAGCGGTTGCAGCATTTAAGGCTTGATGCGGACCATTGAGAGATAGGAAAATATCGCGATACGTGAAGAGAGGCGTTGCGATATCGACGAGACGCCCGCCCATCGCTAGTCGATCAGAGAGAACTGAGAACTCTCGCCCTGCGGTAAAGGTCTGGAGCGGGTCGCGTTCGATAAAAATCGGCGCGAGGTTTGGTTGGTCAGAGCCGAGAACGAGAGTAGACCCCACCTCAATAATCCCCGCTTTCTCCGTGGCGATCTCCTCGACGGTCTCCCCGAGATACTCGGTGTGATCGAGCCCGACATTAGTGATAACCGAGATCGGTGCGGAGAGCACATTGGTTGCATCCCACCTTCCGCCGAGCCCTACTTCAACCACTGCTACATCAACAGCGACCTCAGCGAACCAATCGAAGGCCGCTGCAACAAGAATCTCAAAATACGAAGGAGCGTCATCGAGAAATGTCTCGACCGTGGCGACGCGAGTTAGCAATGCAGCCAACTCGCTCTCTCCGATGACATCTCCGTTTAGGTTGATGCGCTCTCGAACGGTCTCGAGGTGCGGGCTCGTAAATGATCCGACGTTGAGTCCCTCTGCGACAAGCAGCGCTGTGAGGATTCGTGCAGTACTGGTCTTGCCATTGGTTCCAGTTAGATGAATTGAGGGGAACTCAAGTTGAGGTGAGCCGAGAAGAGTGGTGAGTGCCGTGATGCGCTCAAGAGTTGGGGCAGTAAGTCGCCGGTCAACTCCGGCTGGAATACCTAGCCCGGTCTCAAGATTCACGTGCGAATCAAGCCATTTAATCGCCGTCGAGTAATCCACGAGATCGCTTAACCCTCTGTAGGGGCAAGTGTTACCGCGACCTGGAACTCTGGACCCTCAGATGCGGTTATCTCAACGCAGCGACCGGCGCCCTTAACATCATCGGCGACTGCAAGTAAGGCAGCCAAACGCTTCGGGGAATCAGTGACGATTACCCTCGAGACATCGGCCTTCATCGAGACCTTTGCCTCGGATTTAGCCCTACGTATAAAGCCAAGCACCTCCGCCGCTATGGGATAAACAGTTAGGTCTCCCCCAGCAGAAAGGGCCTCCTCGCGCAGTGGGGAAGACTCAGGCCAATCGGCTCGATGGATTGATCCCTCCTGCCACCAAGACCAAACCTCCTCTGTAACAAATGGGAGATGCGGAGCGAATAAGCGAAGAAGCGTTGATAGAGCAACGAAAAGCGCGCGACGAGCCGAGGCAGCAGGCCCCTCCCCGAGTCCTCCATATGCGCGGTGCTTCACAAGCTCGAGGTAGTCATCTGTAAAGGCCCAGAAGAATCGCTCCGAGCGCTCAAGGCTTCGCGCGTAGTCATAACCATCGAATGCTTTGGTGCACTCATCTACAAGGTCTGCGAGTGCAAGCATCATCGAGGCATCTAGTGGCTCTGTAATCCGATCCGCTGCAATACCATCAGCGACATCACCAAGTGCAAAGCGCGATGCATTGAGAAGTTTGATCGTTAAGCGTCGACCTACCTTCATCTGACCTACATCAAACGCAGTATCAACTCCAGGTCGCGCACTCGCGGCCCAGTAACGAACAGCGTCGGATCCGTGCTCCTCTAATAGACCCATAGGAGTCACGACATTGCCTTTAGATTTAGACATCTTCTTGCGATCCGGGTCAAGCACCCATCCAGAGATCAGAGCATCACTGAATGGAAGCGAGTCGAACTCAGAGTGCGACCGCACAACGGTCGAGAAGAGCCATGTGCGAATAATCTCGTGGGCCTGGGGGCGTAGGTCCATCGGGAATACACGCTCAAATAGGTCAGGGTCATCCTCCCAGCCAGCGGCTAGCTGCGGGGTTAGCGATGAAGTCGCCCACGTATCCATCACGTCAGGGTCAGCAACGAAGCCACCGATAACGCCTCGCTGGTCCTCGGTATATCCGGGTGCCGTCTCTGCAGATGGGTCTACAGGCAGATCCGCCTCAAGGGGGACAATTGGGTTGTCATGATCAGGGCTTCCATCCGCACGAACCGGATACCAAACCGGGATCGGCACACCGAAAAATCTCTGGCGACTAACTAGCCAGTCACCGTTTAATCCCTCGACCCAAGATTCGTAGCGTGCACGCATGTACTCGGGGTGCCACTTCAACTCTTTACCGCGCGCTACCAGCGCAGCGCGTAACTCGGCGTCGCGTCCTCCGTTTCGGAAGTACCACTGGCGCGTTGTCACGATCTCGAGAGGGCGATCACCCTTCTCAAAGAACTTCACCTGATGCTCAATAGGTTTTGGCTCACCTAAAAGTTCGCCAGACTCGTTCAACAGCTCAACCAAACGCTTCTGCGCTTGCTTCACGGTCTTACCAGTGATCTCTCCCCACACTTCACCTGCGCCTGAAGCAGGGAACTCAACCGGTGCATCTGCGAGCAGACGCCCATCCCATCCGATCATTGGTCGAACTGGAAGCTGCAGTTCGCGCCACCAAATAACGTCCGTAGTGTCACCAAAGGTGCAGACCATCGCGATTCCTGAGCCTTTCTCAGGGTCGGCCAGAGTATGGGCAAGCACCGGGACCTCAACGCCGAAGATTGGCGTGGCGACCATGGTGTTGAAAAGGGGCTGATAACGCTCATCATCTGGGTGAGCGACCAGCGCTACACAAGCGGGCAGCAGCTCAGGGCGAGTGGTCTCAATTACTACGTCTCCCCCACCATCTGCGCGGTGAAAGGC
>CAMDSG010000163.1 GCA_945907055.1 Bifidobacterium breve
GGTATTTTTCTCTACCGCAAATGGCAGAATGACTACCCGCTCTGGAGAAATACTATTGCGATCGCTACAGCCCTAGCACTAATTGGTTTTATATTTTGGCCGCTTATGCCGCCACGCCTGCTGCCACCCAATTTTGGATTCATAGACACGCTTGACCGCTACCCAACTATCTGGTCATTTGATTCTGGGACCCTTCAGAATGTCTCTAACCAATTTGCAGCGATGCCGAGTGTTCACTGTGCTTGGGCTCTCTGGTGTGCGTGCGCGCTAGTACCGCGCCTCAAATCAACTTGGGCAAAGGTGATTGCCGCTCTCTACCCAGTCTGTACTGTGATCGTCATCGTCATTACCGGCAACCACTATGTTCTCGATGCCGTAGCAGGTTTTATAGTGCTTGGAATTGGATACTTAGTCGCACGCTCAATAACTAAAGCGGGTAGGCGGTCACCAGTTACGGTCTCTTCGACTGCTTAGATGAAGCACCGAAGTTTGATGAATCCGCTAGCAGGTAAGTGAGCGCAATAACGTAGGGCTATGGATCTCGATCACATTGCGCTCGCAACCCTCAACCCAACATCTGCGCTGGCGCAACTAGTAGGCGAACTCGGGGCAACCATTACAGAGGGAGGGGATGCTCCGGATTTTCGCTGGGTACAGTCGCGCGTTGGCGATGGCGAAAAGGGTATGACGGTCGAGGTGATTACTCCTCGCCCAGATTCAGGTGAGAGCTTCCTAACTAAATTCATTGCGAGACATGGCGAGGGTCAGCACCACATCACGTTCAAGGTCGATTCTCTGCGAGATGCAATTGATCAAGCGACACTGGCGGGCTACCACCCGACCGGCATCTCCTTTGATGACCCGGAGTGGTTCGAGGCTTTCTTGTCGCCGAGAGAAGCCCAGGGAACAGTCATTCAACTTGCTCAAGTGAATCCAAGTCCAGGAACGTGGATCAAGCGATGGGCTGACCACGCAGAGCGCGGCACCCCTTTAGGGCGCCCCATCTGGTGGGAGGATGCCCCTGAGCCAGCGACTAATAGGGCCTTTCTAACTAGAATTGTTATGCGAACCGACTCGATTACTTCTTCCCTCGGTCTCTGGTGCGGCCTTCTTGGTGGTGTCCCGGAGTACGAGACCGATGAGAGTATCGAGCTCTCTTGGCCTGGCGGTCGGATACTTGTAGTTGAGGACCCTGGATCTACTCCTGGGTTTGAGCGACTCGAGGTCGAGTCACTTGTGGCGAAGCCCGCTACACGAATAGCGGGGGCCGCCATGCATTTTTCTCAGACTATGTAGCCCCTCCTCTTGGCTCTTCCTGTGAGCGCTACTTCTTCCCCGCATTCGCACGCAGACTAACTATCTCCAAAATATGCTCACGCACCGCTAGATCGGCAGCCGATAGTTGAGTATCTCTAAGCGTCACGAGAACAAGGCGACGCAGCGGCAGACCCTCTATTGGGAGAGTGCGCAACCCTGGAGTCTCAAAATCAAATGAGGTCTCAGGCAGAATGGATATTCCTGCATTTGCGGCCACAAGGTCTCCAATCAGGCGAACACCCTCAACCTCAATTGGAATATTTAGCTCCACGTTGATTGCCGCTGCAGCAAACTCAACCTCGAGCCTAAGGGGATTATTAGAAGGCGGCATTACTAATCGCTCATCAGCAATCTCTTCGAGTTTGATCGGACCACGCCCAAGAAGTTTTGATCCTTTAGGAACGAGCCCAACCAAACGTTCGTCTATTAGGTGCTCTTCAATTAGTTTTTTATTTCCGATCGGTGCTGTTACAACTGCCTGCGCGAGTTGGAGATCGAGAACCTCCGCTACCAATCTCTCTGAAGCGCCTTCGTGGATGCGAAGCAACACATCTGGTGCCGACCGCTGCATCGCGATTACCAGATCAGGAACTAGCCACTTACTTGCAGTACCGACCACGCCAAAAGATGCGTTACCAATCTTCAACCCAAATACGTCCGCTACATCAGAGGCAATTTCACTCGCCTCATGTTTGATACGACTCGCTCGCGCTAGCACTGCGCGCCCTGCCTCAGTCAAAGTTGCACCTTGGCGGCTACGCACTAACAACTCTGTGCCTAGTTCAGCCTCGAGTTGCCTGATCTGCTCAGAAATATTGGATTGGACTGTGCTTAATCGGTCAGCAGCGGCCGTAAAAGAACCCTCCTGGGATACAGCAATAAGGGCCTCAAGATGCTTTAACTCCATTGCAGATGCCTCCAACTGGGCAAATTTGAGAAAAATAAAAATAAAATCTGCGCGCTGATAGTGGGAACTGCCCACATTTGCGCTATGAAACCCTGCTTCTTAGCCTCCATCATAGAACAAGATGGGAAGTATCGCAACTAACTGTTGGACAGATTCAGGACTCTGGGCTCTAATTGTAAGTAATCACCTTGTAGGAGATCTTTCAAAACTTCTGCAGGGAGTCTTAAGCGGTAATTAAAGGGTATTTACACCGGTAGCTAACGCACCGGATGTCAGTAACAGAAGAAACATGTTTTCTTCATAGATTCAAGGAGCGCAAAATGGCAGCAGAAATCATGTCAAGCATCGTCTTTACAGGGCCACTCGCATGGACTGCTGATGCAGCATGCCAGGGGCGAACGGAGCTCTTCTTCGCTCCAGCAGGCGAGCGCCCCGAGGCACGCGTTGTCCGCGAGTCAAAGGCACGTGGTGTCTGCACCGAGTGCGCAGCGATGGCACCCTGCCGCGACTGGGCCCGAGAGAACCGCGAGTATGGATTCTGGGGCGGCGAGTCCGAGGAAGAGCGTGCAGCTGCCGGATACCGTGTGGATATGCCTGTTGGGCGTGTTGCTCGTTACCCAAAGGGCGATGGAACCCCAGTGGCACCTCGCACTCCTCGCGTCGCCTGATACACATCTAAAGACCTCTGCTCTGGAATTACGGGCAAAGTAAACTTCGATTATCGAATTGTGCGGTCATCTCGCGCCATTTTTCTCCGCAGTTACCAAGAAAACATCTAGCGTCTGAACTCCAAGATTTTTACGATATATAAAACTTAGGAGCAAGCGCCTTGACTAGCAATGAGACCCCCGAACGCCACGACCCCGGCATAGATCTTCTAAGAGTTGAGCCATGGTTCGCAGCCAATATCGATGGGTCTGGAGGCTCTCCGCTTACTGCAACCCTAATCGCAGGTGGCCGCTCAAATCTTACCTACCTACTAACTGATGGCGAGAGCGAGTGGGTACTGCGTCGCCCTCCTCTTGGCCACGTGCTGCCGACCGCTCACGACATGGCGCGCGAGTACCGCGTTCAGCATGCACTGCAAAATACCGCAGTCCCGGTCCCAAAGATTCTTGGTTTCTGCGACGACCTTGAGATAAACGATGCGGTTTTTTATGTGATGGAGAGAGTCGAGGGAGTTATTTATAGAGATGCGGCTGCTCTAGCAACTCTCTCGCATAGTGATGCAAAAAACGTCTCGAACGCACTTGTAAATGTTCTTGCTGATATTCACGCGGTCGACTACACCTCTATTGGTCTTGAGGATTTTGGTCGGCCCGATGGTTACTGTGAGCGCCAGGTACGGCGATGGGGAGAGCAGTGGGAGCGATCGAAGACTAGAGAGATACCCGCTGTCGATGAAGTTGCTCGGAGGCTCCGCAATGCGCTGCCGGAATCAGGAAGCCCCACCATTGTGCACGGCGATTACCGTTTAGATAACACCATGATGGACCCCTCCGATCCATCGAGCATCGCAGCTGTTCTTGACTGGGAGATGTCTACCCTCGGTGACCCACTTACCGACCTCGGACTTTTTCTCCTCTACTGGGGGCAAGCAGACGCGCAGGTGATCGCAACTGGATCTGCAATTGGTTCGCAGGCAGGCTTTCTCGATCACGACGGGATTGTCGAGGCGTATGCATCTCGAAGCGGGCGCAGCGTAGATGACCTCGATTGGTATGAGGTATTCGCAGCCTTCAAATTGGCGATCATTGTTGAGGGAATTAATGCTCGTTTTCAGATGGGTAAGACGCTCGGGGATGGTTTTGAGGCGATGGGGGCCTTGGTAGCAGGGCTTGTGGATGGAGCGCTAGAGCGCGCATCGCATTCCACGATCGCTGCACTTCGAGGATAATTATGAGCAAAGCAAGCAGCCTTCGTCTGAAATCGCTAACTCTTCTCCCCTAGGCTCTCACCTATGAGCAGCCTCGTCTGGGA
>CAMDSG010000164.1 GCA_945907055.1 Bifidobacterium breve
GATGCTTCAACTACAGCGTGCGATTGAACCTCTAACGCGTGCGCTCGCAGCACGCCTTGCTCAAAGGCGCAAACGTCGTCGTCGAGGCCCACTTGATTTTCGCAATACGGTTCGCCACTCCCTCTCCTACGGAGGAGTGCCGCTTGAGCCTAAGTTCCGTAACCCGAGGCCATCCAAGCCTGAGATCATGGTTATTGCAGATATATCGGGATCTGTAGCGTCCTTTGCTCGCTTTACGCTCCAGTTTGTATACGCCATGGCCGGGCAGTTCTCGAAGGTGCGCTCCTGGGTATTTATCGATGGCATCGACGAAGTAACGCGCTTCTTCGAGGAGTCAGATGAGATTACCGAGGCGGTTCAGAGAGTCAATAGCGAGGCCGATGTGATCTGGGTAGATGGCCACTCTGATTACGGACACGCATTCGAGATATTCGGTCAGCGCCACATGCGCGAGATTACGAAGAAGACAACGGTGATCATCCTCGGTGATGCTCGTAATAATTACCACGCCACTCAAGCAACGGTGCTCAAGGAGATTCGTGAGCGATCTCGCAAGTTGTTCTGGCTAAACCCCGAGCCTCGCGGCTATTGGAATACGGGAGACTCGGTTGTCGGTGATTACGGCATTTACTGTGACGGAGTATTCGAGTGCCGCAACCTGCGTCAACTCGAGACATTTGTATCCTCGAGTTTTGAGGTTTAACTAGTAAGGCCTTAGGCGTTGCGTGTCATCGCCCAGATAGGTGGGCTGTCTGGGGTTGGGATGAACTCCTCGGTGACCTTGAACCCGTAGCGTCCGTAGAAGGGGAGATTGCGTATCTTCTCGGTCTCTAGGTAGCAGGGCACGCCCTCGCTCTCAGCACATGTAATGCCGGGTTGTATGAGCAAACCTCCGATGCTGCGGCCTTGGAATGCTGGCTCGACGCCGAGGGTTCCTAGATACCAGTGCTCGTCCTTTAAGTGCCTGCGTCCAACACCATTTTGATACTTGAGAGCGCGTATCAGCGCAAACGGTGCGATAGGTGCGAGACGAATGATTGGGAAAAGCGTTGCCCGCTCTCTCTTAGGGGTAGGTGGATAGAGCCGCGGAGGTAACCAGACGGAGGCTCCGACTACTGCGCTTGCCTCGATCGCGACCCAGACCTTGCCATGTCGGTGAGCGTCATGTGCAGCGGCTCCAAAAAAAGCGCGAAGAGCGATCGGGCGAAGTCGATCGCTGGGCATAATCCACTGAGTCACAGGTGAGTCGTCAAATGCGCGCGCCATCGTCGCGGCGACGGACTTAATCTCATTGGATTGCGCCTCGCGAATCTCAACCATCGCTAGAGGATAGGGCGAAGTTTCACGCTACGCGTACTCATTCCCGCTACTAATGCAGAGAGATTCAAGCCTCTAAATATCTAAGAGTCTTCAGGCTCTGCGTAATCGATACTCGGCTATCGCTTCGTGGTGGTCCACTATCGGGTCGGGGTACCCAAGTGCAGCACGCTCCAACGGTCCGAGAGTATGTAGCGAACCATCCGGGATGCTCGCTAGCTCATTGACGTAACGCCTTACGTACTCTCCCTTTGGATCGAAGCGCTGACCCTGAACCGTAGGGTTGAATATGCGATTCGGGTTTGTATCGGTACCAGTGCCTGCGGTCCATTGCCAGTTGAGATTGTTGTTTGCAATGTCTCCATCGGTCAGCCACTCGAGGAAGTGGCGCGCTCCGTGGCGCCAATCGATGCCGAGGTCCTTGGTTAAGAATGAAGCGACAATCATGCGAGTGCGGTTATGCATGAATCCTTCGTCTAAGAGTTGGCGCATACCGGCATCAACAACAGGGAACCCTGTGCGCCCTTCCTTCCAAGCTTGGAGTGCAGCGGGGTCGTCGATCCAGTGATCACCGCGATGCTTAAAGTCAGCCCACGATGCATCTGGACGCGCAGCGAGAACCTGGTGGTAGAAGTCTCGCCAGCAGAGTTGCCGAACCCAAGCGTCCGCACCATCTCGGCCAATTGAAGCGGTGGCGATTTCGAGCGGTGAGATGCAACCAAAATGCAGATAGGCCGAGAGGTGCGAAGTTTCATCACCTGGTAAATCGTTGCGAGTTTCATCGTACTTACTGAGGTGACTAGTTCTCCACGATGAAAATACTTTCCTGCCGATGCTCTCCCCGCCCATAATCCGGTTGGGGGAGAGAGGACCAGGGGAGATCTCTTTGATGCTCGGCAGAGTCCCGGGATCAATGCCCTCAAGCGCAGTTATTTCTTTAGGTGCGCGCAATACGGGTCGCCAAGGGAGTTCGATCCACTTTCGATAGTAAGGAGTGAATACCTTGAAATGATCGCCCCCCGTCGGGAGAACATCCCCCGGCGAGATGACCATTACACCAGGATGTGTAACTACTGAAATCTCGAACTCAACGGCAAGTGCACGGAGTTCGGCAAGCCTGCGCAATGCAAAGCCGCTGACGTCCTCGGTGAGATGAATCGCGCTCGCCTTAGACTCTTTGGCGACAGCCAATACTTGATCGGCCCAGTTGCCCTTTCGTACTGCAAGTTTCGCGCCACGGCTCTGCAGCGATACATCTAGATCGGCGAGTGAATCAATTAAAAATGCGGCGCGATTAGCGGGGCGAAATTTCGCGTTCGCCACTGCATCATCAAATACAAAGAGTGGAACAATGCTCTTATGCTCTCGAATAGCGGCAGCGAGTGCAGGGTGGTCATGAACTCTTAGGTCTCTTGTGAATACAACTACGCCTGTTGGCATAGCCATGAGGGTACCGTTATGACTCCATTTCTACAGAAATGGCACCGCCGCTCTGCAGACAAATTATCGAAGCAGTGGCACCATGCTCGCTGCGATGCGAGCAAGAGCTAATAACTGCAGCCGCTCTCGCTGGCGGAAGGTATGCCCATCGCGCCCGAGAAGTAGGACGACACTCGAGTTAGGCAATACGGCTATAGCGAGATCCGAGGGCCCCGCAGCACCTGCAGTAACAAGCTGCGATGATCGGATCCCTGCAACATACGCATCTAGGACGGCATGAGCGGGCGAGTCTCCGCATGATGCGAGTATCTCTTGATCATCAATAACTGCCGACCAGTCAGCCGAGAACTCACTCATTGTATGCGTTGCTAGTCGTAGCCAGAGATCCGGTATCGAGGTTGCTTCACAGATTGTTGCGGCAGAATTAAGAGCATCGACTCTTGGGTCTGGGAATACCCCAACACTGCGCACCTCCTCGACCGATACGCCATCGACCTCTTCGATCTCGCGGATCAAAATTGGAATCATCTCTGCGTCAGGAATGTTCACAGCAAATTCGTCTACTGCAACGCCCTCACCGGTCTCTAAGACATCGATACCGACAATGTCTCCTCGCATCGCACCGATTCTTGAGGCCACGAGTCCAAGTGCTCCAGGGCGGTCAGGCAGCCAGACCCGTATCAATACATGCTCAGCGGACGACTGAGCAGCCTCGGCTGGGTCTGGTACCGGTTCTGTATGGGCCTTTACTTCGTGGCTGTTCTCCGGAGTGGTCATGGGGTAATCGTAGGTTGAGTTGTGAGTCGGGAGAGTTTCGTGCGTGTGAAGGCACGAGTGCCGGTATCCTCAGGACTGTGAATGAACGCGTTGGGATTCTTGGCGGGACATTTGACCCGATTCATGCAGCACATGTTGCTATAGCGATCTCAGCGCGCAGGAGCCTTGCCCTAGATCGCGTAGTGCTGATCCCCGCAGGCGATCCATGGCAAAAGAGCGGCAGAGTAGTGGCAAGCGCAATGCAACGCCTAGAGATGACGAGACTCGCTGTAGAAGGTATTGAGGGTCTCGAAGTTAGCGACATCGAGGTTCTCTCCTCAGAGCTATCGATAACAGCAGATACTCTCGAGGCCCTCGCAGAAGAAGGTCGAGATTTATTCTTGATTCTCGGTGCAGACGCAGTTGCGAATATGCCTTCATGGCGCAGGCTTGATGAGACACGCGAACTCGCCACAATTGTTGTTGTGGAGCGTGAGGGAGAGTCATGCGTCCCCCCGGGCGATGGGTGGAGCGTCGAACATATAAAAATGGAGCGCTTCGATGTCTCCTCGTCGTTGATTCGTGAGCGCCTTGGGCAAGGTCTCTCGGTAGATGGGCTAGTACCCGCCCCGACTGCCCACTACATACAGGAGCATGGCC
>CAMDSG010000165.1 GCA_945907055.1 Bifidobacterium breve
AATCCGATTCTCGCATCGGGTGTACGCAGTCGCCCGTCAATGTTTCTGAAACGAGGTTTCATGTCACGCCTTCCCATCCTCTATCAAAAGATGTACAGTCCGCGGCATTACCCGAAGCAACGGATGGCTAGTAGGGCTAGGAGCATTAGTGAGCGGCACCCAAAGGTTCATGACACCGGAAGAGGTTGCAGATGTACTGCGCATCTCAATTTCCCAGGTGTATACCCTCATGCGTTCAGGGCAGTTAAACGCTGTAAAAATAGGTAAAAGAGGCATCTGGCGAGTCTCCCCAAATGCGTTGCACGCATATGTCTCGGCTCTCGAGGTTGCTGCATTTGAGCGCTCAAAACTCTGATTCGATAGCGCATTCACTACGACCCTCATTGGAGTTCCTGAACAAGGCGAACCACTGCATCTATGCGCACATCGTGATGCCGTCTAACGCGCGAACGTGCAGACCCCTCTGTCTCAATTGACTCTGCAACACGCAACCAGTCAAGTCCGACTGCAACAACGCGCCCCGTTATCCACGCACCATCGCGTGTAACGATCGAGACAGACTCGCCAACAGGGACGCGTCTTACTTGATCTCGAAACGGTCTTGCGCCTACTCCTTGCGCATATATCGCAAGAGCTTCTGCGTAACGCTCCCCTGCCTCATTACGTCGGAGATCTTCCGTGATCTCCCAAAATGCTTCGTCCATCCTTGGACTCCTTGTTTGGCGGTCTCGGAACCGTAGACCCCGCACCCGCCGGAGCGCAATGGATAAAAGCCAAGAAAGTTAATAAAATTTTCTCTTGACAGGAGAGCAAACTAAAAGCAATCTTATGGAGCGCAACAGGACGTTGTGTTGCTGATGTGAAAGTAAAGCATCGGCGAAGCACCCAAGGAAGGGAGTGAGGATGGGCCGGGAGGTATTCGACGCAACTGCAGCGGTCGCAGCTTCAAAACTTGCAGTTACGGCTGTCATTATTGCATTTGTAGTGATCTTCCCGGCACTCCTTGCCGAGATACTCGATCGCATCGGCAAGGCTCGAGCGTTAGCGAGTTTTCTACACCGCATCAGCCCACCGATTGCACGCCGAGTTGCAGCCGTAATTCTCGCTGCCTCAGTTGTTACGACGTTAGGTACACATGCAAGTGCAGCAGAGGATGGTGGATCCGAGTCAGTTCGCAGATGGCTAGATAGCACTGCGACTACGCAACCTGCGCCAGACTCAAGCGCTCGTCCGGAAGGAACGTGGTACGAAGATCCGGGCGATCCGAGTGGCGTATTAGGCCCGAGTGGAGGAATTGATTTTGATGACCTCAATAACCACTCGTCGTCTACCTCACTCCCGACTCCAACGACAACCTACGCGTCTGTTACTCCGACCAGCAGAGTCTCTGCCACCTCAACTACTAAACGACAACCGCGGCGCTCAACGCGTCCCCGTTCCTCATCGAACACATCGAGCACATCGGCGCCTCTGCGTACTCCATCGCGAGACCCTGAATTCTTGCCGTCAGATTCGCTCATCAGGTCAGGTAACTCGGCGCAGTCTGCGGGCTCCGCGCCTTTACTTCACTCTGTAATTCATGGCGATTCACTCTGGGGTATCGCAGCGGGGCGCCTCCCGTCTACTGCGAGCGACCAAGAGATCGATCGTGAGTGGAGAAGAATCTATGCACTCAACAAAGGATTGATCGGCAACAACCCAAGCATGATTTTCCCAGGTCAAGTTTTAGAGCTTCCCCCGCTCACCATCACCTAAGTGATCTAGGAGACATCATGCCAGCAACACTCACTGTCCACCCATGGCCAGACCCAGTTATCGATACCCTCGGATACGATCCGCGCAGTATTTATGTTGAGACATTTTGGTTGCCAACACTCGGGCCAACCTCTCTTTTATTGCTTAGGAGAATCGCTGCAGGCTTTAGCGAAGCACAGTACGGAATGGAGTTAGATGTTGCTGAACTCTCTAAAGCTTTAGGGCTTGGTTACCGTGATGGGGCATCAACTCCACTGATGCGTTCGTTTGAGCGCCTCGTGCAGTTTGATCTTGCGACCAATACGGCGGAGGACACATATGCAGTACGCAGAAATCTGCCACCAGTAAATCGACGCCACGTTCGCCGACTTCCTAATTATTTATCGCTACAGCATGACGCGTTGGTGACAACCCAACTAGCGCAACCGGCAACTGAGCGCGCTGCACGCAGATCTAGGAGATTTGCTCTCTCCCTTCTTGAGCAGGGAACCGACCTCGGGGAGATTGAGCACCAACTCCATGCTGTTGGGTTTAACCCCAGGCTTTGCCGTGAGAGTGCGCTTTGGGCCGAGGCCCAACGCTCGAGCGACGAGCCTGAGGTTGCAGAGGCTTCATAGCGCTCGGGATTTAACTTCTGACCCAAAATGATCGGCCGGTGGTGGCGCAGAAACCCCCTTTCCTGTGCTGCCGCCGGCGGGTTCGCAGCTAGAACACCTTTCCCTAGGCTTAGGGTGCCAAATTGTGCGGGGCATCTCCTGTTTTTCACGAGGGGTTTAGGCACTCCGATCGTCGTTATTACAGCATCTCCAGCCTAAGTCTCAACGTTGGATCCTGCCCGTAATCCAAAATACCCTCGCTACAGGGCGCAGACGTTGCAAGACGGGGAATCGTCATCCTCGTCGAGCGCCTCGGACAAGACCTCAATTAGAGGAATATTTTTGCGACTACGTCGAGCACGGTCCATCGCTATCACATGGCGCTCTTCGATTTCGTCGCGTCGCCCGATCAACTCAGTAAGCGTCTCGCCACCGGACCACGTATAGATTCGGTCTTGCATGGCCATATCGGCGTAACTTGCGTCACCGCTCACACCAGCGTCCTTGAGCATCTTTTGCTCAATACCCACGGCACGTTCGAATAGTTCTGGGTGACGGTCAGCAAGACCTACCCACTCTGCCTTCCGCTGATAAAAGCAAAAATAGCAACCTGATCGAGTTCGCCACTCGTAATAACTCGGAAGCCCAACTCCTGCCTCCTCAAGAATTCTCATCACACCTTCGTGGTCAATGCCATTCTCAATGAAGGGAAATCGTGCGGAAATATTTGGTTTGGTAGAGACGTAACCCTTACGATTGCTCTCGTCTGCCCTAATAGCCACATACGAAGTTGCTTCAGAGTCGCCAAGCCAATCTTCGAGCGGTTTAATCTTCATTTGCCGTGTACACCAGCGCATCTGAGGGGAAGGAAGCATCCCTCTAAAAACCTCAAACCAGTGATCAAAGCCCTTGTCTGGATTCAATCGAGCGATCGGCTTACCTAGTACAACCTCAAGTCGATTGAGGTACTCATAGGTCTCGGGGAGTTCTGCACCGGTGTCGCAGAAGAAGTACTCCATCTCTGGTATTTCATCGCGCATATAAATAGCTAATGCGCTTGAGTCTTTTCCTCCTGAAATACCACAAACATGCCGCACTAACTGCGCCCCTTGGCCAGATGACTAATTACTTCGACATCGTAGGCGGGGCCTAGGACATTTACATCGTTCATTTATCAATATCTTTGAAATGACCCTCGGCCAACAATCTGCGGAGCACAGCTCTGGCTCCCTCAGCGGTCAACCCCAATTGAGACACAACCTTCTTAACGGCGCTATCGAGAATGGGGTTACCAGCAATGCGTGCTTCATCGGTGATGGTTAGGATTCTGATGTCCTCTTTGCCATCCGCCCGCGTGACAATCTGGCGATAGGCACCCGATCCGTCTTCCCCTTCAGGTAGCTCCGCGTTTAGCGCGTATATCCGCTGAAATGCTCGCCCAACCTCAGCCACAGTAACGAAAAAACGCTTTCTATCTTCGTCAGTCCAACCCTCTGGTGGAGCTCCCGAGAGGTTCATGGCCACGTATGCAAGCCACGCATCCTCATCAGGGATATCGGCGGTGAGCGCTACGACAAGCCGCAATACTTGAGGGTCAATAATTTTCCCTGATAGTTCACGAGCCCGAGTAGAGAGGCTTTCGCGCAGCGGATCGCATCCGGGCCCAATCTGCTTCGCCACCGCTTCGCGAATGTCATTAAGGAGGGCAGGATATGCACCCTTTAGTTCATTGCAGACATCGGTAAGGCGCATAGCAGTCTCTCTGATGTCGGGACTCTCGATAGCGGTGTTCCCCGTGATCGGC
>CAMDSG010000166.1 GCA_945907055.1 Bifidobacterium breve
CCTTCAACGTCTCTAATCCAGTTCTGTACTTTGACAAGAATGGTTTTCGTCAAGCAGGGCTAGACCCGGAAAACCCGCCTAAGACTCTCGAAGAGGTGCGTGCTGCGGCGGTCAAACTTCAGGCTGTTGGATATAAGTACGGATGGGGGCAGAAACTTGACCCTTGGTATCTAGAGCAGTGGTCTGCTAAGGCTGGCGTGCTCTATGCGAATAACGACAACGGTCGCGCATCGCGAGCATCAGCGGTTACCTTCGATAACTCAACGGGACTAGAGATTTTCACCTGGATGCAGGCGATGGTTAAAGACGGATTGGCTGTTACAAACTCTGCCAGCGGCACCGCTGGTTTTAACAACCTTCTAGGTATTCGCAGCAAGGATGTTGGTATGACGATTGATACCTCTGCCGCTCTTGGAACGATCCAGCAGGTAATCGAGTCGGGTGAGTCTGGCGGCGCTGAGGTAGGCGTTGGGCCAATGCCTGGGCCCTCTGGCAAGGGTGGAGTGCTTGTCGGCGGCGGCGCTCTCTACATAGTGAAGAAGGGGAGCACTCCGGCGCAGCAACTCGCATCGTTTGAGTTCGCAAAGTGGTTGAACTCACCCGAGATTCAGGCCGACTGGTCTGCATCTACGGGCTACGTTCCTACACGTAAATCCGCAATAAACGTAGCGATCTTGAAGAACAAGTGGATTGCGGACCCTGAGTTCAAGGTTGCATACGACCAACTCATCAGCGGTGCTAATAACTCTGCTACTGCTGGACCTGTAATCGGTGCCTATCAAGCAGTGCGAGATGCGGTACTAAAAGCCCAGGAGAAACTATTCCTAGAGGGTCTCTCCCCGGCTAAGGCACTGAAAGAAGCTAAGACCGGCGCCGATGCAGCGATCAAGGAATACAACCTGCGAATCGGTGGGTAAGTAGAGCGAATCAAATGGCAGTGCCTCGGGGTCATCCCCGAGGCACTATCCATTTTTAGACACCTCTATTTTGACAAAGCAGTCTCTGCTCGCCCGTTTGAAACCACTGCAGATTTACGGCATTATCAGCGTGAAGGAAGCCTTCTTCGCCAGGTTTGTTCCAAGTGCGGGTTCTCCTGAAATTTGGGAAAGTTGTGTGTCCTTGGATCCCATAGCCAGGATCTTGGTGGAGGACCCAGCAGGCACATTGCATCCTGAGGCGTAGTTGCTAATGGTGAGGTCGAAATCTCCCACGTCATTAGCGGGCCCAACCTCTGAGGAGGTGTAGATCCTGTTGAGGGCCGGGCATGGCAGAAGGGTCCCCGTGAGTTTTGCCTTTGAGTTCTTTACCTGCAGTTTGGTGATTACATCGCCATTAGCGAATTCATCTCCGCTGATGAGAACGTCCCCTGCACTAATACTCGCGGACATTGATGCTGCCCACGTTATGGGGAGGGAGTAAAAGTTATAAGGCCTGCCGGTGAGTGAGTTCTGGCCTGCATTTAGAGCAACAAAATTAACTGCGCAGTAATCGACTCCTCCGGCATTAGGTATTCGTCGATCGAGGTCATCTGGCCTGCATTCTCGAGCAATCGCTCCGGCAGTCGCGCTGGGCACTGCCCATGGGGCAAGGGGGAGTGAGCCCGCGCCGTCGGGGTCGTAGTACTTCGCCCAAATGGTCCCCGGGCTTACAATCCCGAGTAGGGAGTTAGAGTCAGGCTGCCCTTCTTTGAGGGTCAATGCAGCGGCGGGGAAGCTACCGTCGGCAGAGGCAGTCTGTAGCGCCAGGCTGCTGAAAAATGATAGATAGTCTGAGTTATACGGGCATACTGACCCCAGCCAGAGAGTGCCTAGGCAGAGGCCGCTAGTCACGGGGGTTGAGACATCGGCCAGATATGGCAATCCGCCAAGTCCCTGAACGACTGCAACTACTGCTTGGGCGGGGGCAACTATGTAGACCCCACCGGTACCAGAGTTAATTGCGGCAATAGTGAGCGTTGCAGTGACCCCATCTAACGAGACGGCTTTTATTTTAGAGAGGCCTTGGCGTGGGTATACGGCGATTAGCGCACTCATCCCTATAACCGAGACTCCATCGCTTACGGTCCCGCCGATACCATCATCAACAAAAGAGCCGATTGAGGTGCTCGAAAAGGTTCCGGCGGCAGATGTAATTTTGGTGCTTCCAGCAACCCCTGTAATAGTCGCGCCACTCCAATCTGATGAGACTGCGCTCGGCACACGTGGAAATGCACCCTTACTCGCTGAGATAAACGACGAGTATGTTCCGGCCCCCCGAGCAAGATTGGAGGACGGCGAGATTTTTGGCCCCGCTGCTCCGGCTGGTGATGCCGTCGCGATCAAAAGACTTACTGTGGTGGCGATTAGTACTTTTCGTAGGCGCATCGGTTCCCCCCGATTCTTGTGCACCAGATAAATCTGAGTGCAGATGACTCCCCTAAAGACCGATGGACTCATTGGTCTTCGGGAATGATGCCACAGTCCCTTTTCTCGGCACAACCACAAATGCTTCAGTTATCTTCGGGCTTAGGGGGAGCCACCCGAGATGAGAAAGTAGGTACTTATACCTAGAAATGCCAGCATTTATGCCCTGCAACAATGTCTTGGAGCGCTTACGGGCTCTTGACTTACCTCAGGGTCAGCGGTCAGATATAGCGATGTAGGGGCGCTCAGTGGCACCGGTGTAGATCTGGCGAGGGCGCCCAATTTTGGTCCGTGGGCTCTCCATCATCTCTTTCCAGTGGGCGATCCAGCCTGGGAGTCGACCCATTGCGAAGAGCACTGGGAACATCGGTGTTGGGAAGCCCATCGCTCGATAAATCAGGCCCGAGTAGAAATCGACATTTGGATAGAGCTTCTTATCAATGAAGTACGAGTCGGTAAGTGCGACCTCCTCAAGCCTCATTGCAAGGTCGAGCAACGGGTCGCGTCGCCCTAGTTCTGAGAGCACACCCTCGGCCGCAGTCTTGAGGATGCGCGCACGCGGATCGTAATTTTTGTAGACGCGATGCCCAAAACCCGATAGTCGAAATGAGTCATTGGGGTCCTTGGCGCGCTTTACGGCCGAGGTGATATCTCCGCCGTTTGCCTGAATTCCCTCGAGCATCTCGATTACGGCCTGGTTAGCCCCGCCGTGCAGCGGTCCCCATAGAGCGTTGATTCCCGCTGTTACCGACGCAAACAAGTTGGTGTCACTAGAGCCAACCATGCGCACCGTTGAGGTGGAGCAGTTCTGCTCATGGTCTGCATGGAGAATCAGTAGTTGCTTAAGAGCATGCACGACTGTGGGGCTTGCGTGGTAAGGCTCAGATGGAACAGCGAACATCATTGTGAGGAAGTTCTCTACGAGATCAAGTCTGTTGTCTGGGTAAAGGAATGGCTGCCCTATCGATTTCTTGTAGGAATATGCAGCGATTGTCGGCATTTTTGCCATTAAACGCATGATCGAGACTTGAACCTGCTCAGGGTCGTGAGGATCGTCTGAGTCTTGGTAGAAGGCCGATAGCGAGCTCACAACGCTAGAGAGAATCGCCATCGGGTGGGCATCACGCGGGAAACCATCGAAGAATCGTTTTGCATCCTCGTGGAGAAGAGTGTGGCGGCGGATGCCGAATCGAAAATCTTCTAGCTCTGAAGACGAAGGAAGTTCGCCATAAATAAGAAGGTAAGCGGTCTCTAAGAAACTTGGGGATGGGCGCTCAACGAGCTGCTCAATCGGGATGCCGCGATAACGCAGGATCCCGGCATCTCCATCGATGTAGGTAATCGCAGACTCAGTGGCTCCGGTGTTCAAGAACCCATAATCGAGGGTGATGAGCCCAGTCTCTGCTCGCAATTTTGCGATGTCGATTCCGAGCTCGTTCTCGCTACCTCGCACGATTGGGAGTTTTACTTCTTTATCACCGAAGCGAAGGATGGCAAACTGTTCGGCATCGGTCACGATGCGCTCCTCTTTTGGGTTTATCTCGGACTATTTAGGGTCTCGTGATTTGGTACTAGTTCTCAGACCTATAAGGGAATCTACCGAAAATAGCCCTGAAGTGTGGGACTCTGCCTAGGTTGTTCACGAACGCGCAACAAAAATTTAGGCTTCTGCATCCCGCCCTAGTCCCTTCCTCATTCTTTCTTGGCTGCTTCGAGTATCCGCTAGGTGCGGGCAAAGTCGCGGAGTATCTG
>CAMDSG010000167.1 GCA_945907055.1 Bifidobacterium breve
TGTGACGCGAGCAATTGAGAATGGCGGTACATCTGTATCAATGCCGATTGCGCCACTCATGCACGGCGCGGCGCTGTGGGCCGCTCTGATGTCCATCTTTGGTGGCAACACAGTTGTTCTTACTTCTCAGCGCAAGCTCGACCCGCATGAGATCTGGCGCACGGTTGAGCGTGAAAAGGTCATGTCGGTGAGTCTTGTGGGGGATGCTATGGCGCGTCCTCTCATTGAGGCGCTAGATGAACCAGGGGCCGATTACGACCTCTCTTCTTTATTTGTAATCGGTTCCGGTGGAGCAATCCTCTCCCCGGCAGTGAAGGCCAAGATCGTCGAGCGATTCCCGAACATGCTGGTAATCGACAGCCTTGGAGCATCGGAGACCGGATATCAAGGGACTGTTGCCGGTACCGACGGGCAGGGTCGCCCGCGTTTTGCGATGGGCGCACACACAACTGTTCTCGACGATGACGGTATTCCCCTTGAGCCTGGATCAGGAACAGTCGGTCGCTTAGCGCGCGGCGGCTACGTGCCGCTTGGTTACTACAAAGACCCTGTTAAAACCGCTGAAGTATTCGTCGAGGCCAACGGAAGCCGATGGGTACTCCCGGGCGACATGGCGATAGTCGAGGCCGATGGAACCATCACGCTTCTCGGGCGCGGATCGGTGAGCATCAACTCTGGCGGAGAGAAGATCTTCCCAGAGGAGGTTGAGTCTGCACTTAAGAGTCACCCCGATGTCTTCGATGTTGTTGTGGTGGGAGTGCCAGATGAGCGGTGGGGTGAGCATGTATGCGCAGTCGTTAAGCCAAGGCCCGGTGCTGCTCCCGATGTTGAGTCGCTAGCAACACATGTGCGTTCGCTGCTCGCTTCTTACAAAGCCCCGCGCGAGGTATTTCTCGTAGACGAGATTGTTAGATCTCCATCGGGTAAGGCCGACTACCGATGGGCAAAATCCATTGCACTTGGAAGCGCTAAGTAGAGGCGCTGAGTAGAACAGGGAAGTAGGGCGCGAGCCTTAGTCAGGTAAGCGCACCGAAAAGGTTGTACCACTGCCTTGAGTGCTCTCAACTGAGATCGTGCCTCTGTGTGCCTCAACTATGGCCTTAGTAATTGTCAGGCCAAGCCCTGTGCCGGGGGTGCGCTTGGGGTCAGCGTTAGATGCTCTGAAGAACTTCTCGAATAGTTGATCTAGGTCTCCCTGCGGAATCCCAATTCCAGTATCGCTGACCCTTAATATCCAAGCGCTCTCTTCTCGGATGGCCGCTACGGTGACGGCTCCTCCGGGAGAGAACTTGACTGCATTGTTCACAAGATTATCGATGACCTGACGGAGTCTTCCGCGGTCGCCAAACAATGGCGGGCCATTTTCGGTAGCAATATTCAGTGTGACGCCGGCGGAGTCAGCCCCCGCTGAGAGTTCTAGTTGTGATTCATTAAGTAGTGCCGCAAGGTCAAGGGGCTCGACCTCAATTGTGATGCTGCGTGTCTCAAGACGCGAGAGGAGTAGTAGATCGTCAATGAGCCGAAGCATCCGTTGACTGCTTCGAGTGACGATCGCGAGGTACTCGCGCTGCTCCTCGTTAAGTTCGCCGCCCGCACCATCACTCAGAATCTCAGTGAACCCCATGATTGAGGTTAGGGGAGTGCGCAGTTCGTGGCTTACGTTGGCTACAAAATCAGATTTGAGTTGGTCGAGTTCGCGTAGGCGCTGGTTCTGCTCCTCTATAGCGATCCTCACATCGTGCTCCGCCACAATTAGGGATTCACGTTGATCCTCCATCTCGCGTCGCTCCGTAATGTCGCGATATATCCAGACATGGCCGTCGTAGTGCTCCCCAACAAAAACAGGGATGTAGTCGCGCTCTAATACTCGACCGTCAGCCATTGCCAGCTCAGACTCGGTTACCTCAACGCGATTCTCCAAGCAGGCGAGGGTGCTCTCGAGAAAGAATCCCGGATCTGCAAATAGGTGCTTGCTCTGTTCGGCGGCTTCTCTGCAATCCGTCCCGACGAGAGCATCAGGTGAAGACGGTATCTGAAATAAATTAACGAACCGTTCGTTGACGACAACGATGTGCCTATCTGCGTCCTCTACTAGAACACCCCCTGCGAGATTCTCAACGACAGCAGAGAGGCGCTCTGCGTTCTCCAAGACTTTTCGGTGAGATTCATGACTCTCGGTTACATCGCGAGAGTGAAGGACCACGGCCTCGACCGAAGGGTCATCAAGCATGTTGTGCGCAGTGGTCTCAAACCAGTGCCAAGAGCCGTCTGCTGCCCGGATGCGGAATGTTGCAGGATCGAATGAATCGCGAGCGTTGCTAGTGACCTCTTCAAAAATTGCGACTGCATACTCAAGATCATCTGGGTGGACAAGAGAGAATATGCCACCCTCCGGATCAATGCCTTTAGGCCACCCAAGTAGTTTCGTGCCAGCCTCGCCAGGAGACTCCCAGCTGCCGTCCCTTGCGACGAGCGAGATAATTGAGGGAGTGTGCTCAACAAGTGCCCGGAGCCGCTGCTCTCCTAACTCGGCTCTCTCCTCGGCGATTCGAAGCGCCGTTACTTCTCGCATGAAGCCAACAAAGAACTCCGCGTTATCAGGGCCTCCACGCGCAGTAGTGATAGTCAGTTCCACTGCAATAGTGACTCCATCAGATCGCAGAGCCGGCAGTTCGAGCCGCTCGCCGATTATTCGTTTCTCGCCAGTCTCAGCATATCTACGTAACCCCTCAATATGAGCAACTCGTAAATGTGGTGGAACGCAGAGGTCAACAAAACGCGATCCAACTGCAACAGCTGCGCTCCACCCGAAAATCTTCTCGGCCGCCCCATTCCACTGACGGATAACTCCATCGGATCCCATAACGACAACGGCATCTAAGAGAGCGTCTATCCATCCGAGGTTCCCGGTTATTCGCCGCTCTGGCAGAGGTGCCGGTGGGTTTGGCATTGAGAGTTGCCTCCGATGAGTCTCCAGCGACGGTGCCTGGCACTGGAGATTAGTGCTGGTAATCCGTACTGGAGATTGGTAAAGATGGTTAGAGAATGTTTAGTCGGTCGCTGCGTAGGCTCGGGACTTTACAGGGTACATTCTGCCCGATCGCTCGTACTTAGGCAACCGCACGTAAGGAATGTCCATGGAACTTGCATTCAGTCCATCAGAGGAGATCTTCCGCCAAGAGGTGCGGGCCTGGCTTCTCGAGAATGCCCCGTCAAATGCGATGCCATCGGGCGATACTCGCGAAGGATTTGCAGCGCATATCGATTGGGAGCGCCGACTCTTCGATGCTCGGCTCGCTGTGGTCTCATGGCCAGAGCAGTTCGGTGGACGAGATGCCTCTCTCTGGGAGTGGATCATTTTCGAGGAGGAGTACTACCGCGCCGGCGCTCCTCAGCGAGTTACGCAGAACGGCATTTTTCTTCTTGCTCCATCCATCTTTCAGTTTGGAACTCCCGAGCAGCAGGCGCGCTTTCTCCCCAAGATGGCCTCGGGCGAGGAGACGTGGTGTCAAGGTTGGTCAGAGCCCGATGCCGGTAGTGATCTTGCAGCGGTCTCGAGTAAGGCAGTGCGCGATGAAGCAGCAGGGGGTTGGCGCCTTAGTGGGCAGAAGACCTGGACAACGCGCGGCGCCTTCTGCACTCACCTTTTTGGATTATTTCGTACCGACCCAGATGCGCAGCGCCACCATGGGCTCACCTATCTCTTAGTTCCGCTCGATACGCCGGGAGTAACGGTGCGCGGGTTTGGGCGCCTTGATGGCGATGAAGGTTTCGCAGAGGTTTTCTTTGAGGATGCATTCGTCTCTGATGATTTTGTGCTCGGCGAGGTGAACTCGGGATGGGGGGTTGCAATGGCGACCGCAGGATCCGAGCGCGGCCTAACCCTTAGAAGCCCAGGCCGATTTACAGCAACAGCAGACCGCCTCCTGGCGCTATGGCGTGAGCATGGCGACCCTAATGACACGCAACTGCGCGACGCTGTTACTCAGGCATGGATTGATACCGAGGCATACAGACTTCAGACGCTTGGGGTTGTTACAACCTTAAGTAAGGGTGGCCACGCTGGCCCCGAGGCGAGCATGGTCAAGATTTTTTGGTCTGAGTTGGATGTGCGCCTTCACGAGTTAGCGATGCGAATTCTTGGGCCGCG
>CAMDSG010000168.1 GCA_945907055.1 Bifidobacterium breve
AAGAAACTCACGAACATGCGCGCCGCTGGATCCGATGATCTTGTGCGACTTGTTCCGCCGCGCAACCTCTCACTTGAGCAGGCTCTTGAGTTCATCGCCGACGATGAGTGCGTTGAGGTAACCCCTCACAACGTGCGCCTTCGAAAGACTGTGCTCTCAGCCTCAGATCGCGGACGTCAGCGCAACTCGAAACGCCCACCTAGAACTAGTTAGACGCTCTTTTTAGCCTTGTTTCTAAGGCTATTGCCCTTGCTATCTGGGCCTAAACGCCTCTAGCTGAAGTTGGCCAAGAGGTCGTGCTTGTAACTGTTTGTGTCGCTTCAGTAAGTGTCGTGATAGTCGCGAACCCGACCAAGAATGCCGATGAGTCATCAGCGCCGGCAGGCTCGGTACTAGTGCAGTCAACATCTCCTATGCCATTACCAGTCGTTGAGAGCGGGACTGCCACGATCCCGCGCACTGTGCCGGTGATGCATGAGGGGGAGTTGATGCTGACAACGACACTCTGGGATGGGCGCGGAGTCGGGGTCGAGAGCGCCAATTGGTTGCGCTCGATCCACTCAACCGCATACTTGACGCCTGAGGAGTAGTCGTAATTATCACTCAATCCTTGGCTAACAGCTAGTGCTGGGATTCCTCGTCTCGCTGCTGTTCGCCCTGCGCCTACTGTTCCAGAGATCGGGGCGACAACACCAATGTTCTGGCCTGCGTTACTCCCAGAGACGACCAACTGAGGCGAGAGCTTGAGCGTGTCGAGTGCATAGTTGACGGAGTCTGCCGGGTATCCCGCAACGGCGGTAGCTGGGAATCCGCTAGCGGTCTTCACCTCTGTTGCGGTCAGTGTCCCTGAGGTTGTCTTGTCAGAAGTGCCAGATTGATTGGTAAGAGGAGCAACCACCGTTACTTCTACGCCTGGAATATTCCGCACGCCCTCGACGAGTGCATCAATGCCTGCCGCGGAGTAACCGTCGTCATTCGTGATCAGCACATTGAGGGTGCGCAGTTTCGCTGTGGGTTGAGTCACCTCACCCTTCGCTCCGTCGCTTGACTCAGAGCCGCATGCTGCTATTGAGGCCGCACCGAGAAACAATACGGTTGCGATGGAGGTTGCGGTCGCGATTGAAGATCGTCGAGTGCGGTTCATGCTCTCTCCTATGTGAGATTGGGCTTTGCGGGAAGTTCTAGCGTGATTGTTACACGCTTGCGGGTTAATCAGGGGGTAACGGTCACGAAATCAATAAGTGTCTCGACGGCTAGAACTAAAGGCTGCTCGAGGTCGCTCCATCCCTTTACGGAACCCAGTATTCGGCGCCACATCTCGCGGGGGTCAGGCTCCCCGAGAGCAGAGCAGATACCTTCCTTCCACGAGACTCCTTTAGGGATTTGAGGCCACGCCGCAATTCCGATCGAGGATGGGCGCACGGCCTCCCATACATCTACGTATGGGGTCCCTGTGATCAGAACATGGGGATCCATGATCTCGGCAGCGATGCGGGATTCTTTACTCCCCGGAATGAGGTGGTCAACGAGAATCCCCAGACGACGAGTCTTGCTAGGGGAGAAATCACTCACCACCGCAGCGAGGTCATCGATTCCGTCAAGCCGCTCAACAACAATTCCCTCTAGGCGTAGGTCATCGCCCCAGACTCTCTCAATTAGCTCGGCATCATGAATCCCCTCAACGAGTATTCGTGATGCCCGTGCTGTGCGCGCCTTCGCCCCTGCGACACTTCGGCTGCCAGAAGCGGTAGTGGCGTTCTCTATACGCCCACCTCGCAGATCTGGAGAATCGGTATAAATCCCTGAATTGGTGCCTGAATTGGTGCCTGAATCGGGCCCTGAAACGGGCCCTGAAACGCTGGCTATATCGACTACTGGCGAGAGCCGAACGGCGTTGCCCTCATGTGAAAATGCCCCTGGAATATTCTTAAATCGTCGCTCTGCTCCGGTTGGGGTGCGAAGGATTACCTCTTTTGGGTCGAGCCTCAAGAGGGTCCCGATGAAGCCTGAGGATCGGTGTAGGAGCTTGATTCCAGGGGTTGCATCAATGGCTGGGTAGGCAGCTGCAATACGAGCGGCGCCATCAACTGGCCCTGCGAGAATGCCACTTTTTGTAGGTTCCGAATGCTTCATTGCAGGAACGGTACCGTCGGAATGGGTGCCCTCGGCGCCAATTTAAGGAGGTTTTTGCAGCATTTTTCGCTACATGAAGATGGGGGACGACTCCCCAACGGATCGCCCCATGACATGAATCTCTAGTCCCTCAAAATTGTTATGAGAAATGTCTCAAAAATTGAGCCTGAAAAAAACTTGCAAAAAACATGCGTAAATCCACGCGCGCGGCACTTTGTAGTGTCATGCTGCCAACTTACCGACCCCATTATTAGAGGAGTGTAAGTGAATAGAAGAGATCTAGTACTTGATGTTGCTGAGAGAACTGGCAGCGACCGTAAGACTGCAGATGCAGCGGTTTCAGCCGTTGTCGACTCAATTACAGCGGCAGTCGCCAAGGGCGACTCCGTATCGATCAGCGGCTTTGCAAAGTTCTACCGCCGCATGAAGCCAGCGACAAAGTCCCGCAAGGGAACCAACCCATTCACGGGTGAGGCAATGACATTCAAGGCCAAGCCGGCCACGAAGACAGTCAAGGTCACACCGTTGAAGGCGTTCAAAGATGTAGTTGCTTCAGGGCGCGTTCCTGCAGCGAAGAAGCCAGCAGTCAAGAAGGCAGCAGTCAAGAAGACAGCAGCTAAGAAGGTTGTGAAGAAGGCTCCTGCTCGTAAGACAGCGGCCAAGAAGGTTGTGAAGAAGGCTCCTGCTCGTAAGACAGCAGCCAAGAAGGTAGTGAAGAAAGCCGCAAAGCGTCGCTAGTAAGTGCCTAGGCGCGAGCGCCTAGATGCTCTACGAAGCGCAGTTCTCTGCGAATTAAATGTAGATATAGCGAGGGGAGGCTTCGGCCTCCCTTCGTCGCGTCCGCACAATTCTTGACTCTTGCGCGATGATGGCGAGATGGGACTTCTTGATGGAGAGTTGGCGATTGTTACCGGTGGCGGCGCTGGAATCGGCCGAGCAACATGCGAGCGCTTTGCCCAAGAGGGAGCACGCGTCGCTGTATTAGATATTGACCCCGAGTCAGCTGCTCAGGTTGCAGCAGACGTCGGCGGGGTAGCGGTCGTTGCCGATGTCGCCGACCCTGAACAATGTGCGCGTGGTATTGCAGAGGCGCATGCCGCGTTAGGCGGCCTGACAATCCTTGTTAACAACGCCGGCGTCGGTGCAGCCATGCCGCTTCACTCTTACTCCGATGATGATTGGGGGCGCATTATTGGCGTAAATCTCTCGGGTACTTTCTACGCGATGCGAGCGGCGATACCGCTCATGCGCAAGAGCGGGGGCTGCATTGTTAATAACGCATCCCTCACCGGCGTGCGCCCCACGCGCTACGAGGCGCCTTACTCCGCAGCGAAGGCTGGAGTCATTTCCTTAACTATGGCGGCTGCTCTCGAGTATGCGCCGAGTATCAGGGTCAACTGTGTATCTCCTGGTTTTATAGATACGGCGCTTACGCAGATTGTTCTGGCGGACGACGAACGAAGAGCGATTGTTGAGAAGGCCACACCGCTGCAGCGAGTCGGTACGCCAGAGGATTGCGCGAATGTAATTCTCTTTCTTGCTTCGCCGTTATCTGCTTATGTGACTGGGCAGAATATTCTGATCGATGGAGGCTCTTTCCTGCCTAATACGCAGGCCGATGCAGTCCTGCAATCTTTCGTTGCTCGTAATACTAGAGACTCTTAAGCCCAATTTTCAGAGCTCATTCTTAGAGTTCATTCTTTGAGTTCATTCTTCATACTGATTCTGAATAAGGGAGTCTCCTAAGTGGATAGCGGATCAAAGGTACTAATCACTGGAGCCACAGGGCAGGTGGCCTTTCCAGTTGCGATTGCTCTCGCCGTTGAGCATCAGGTGACGGCGATTGCACGCTTTCGTGATACCGCCAAGCGAGAAGCATTAGAGGCGAGAGGCGTCGAGTGTGTTGAGGTCGATCTTGCGAAGGCTGATTTTGCGAAGGTATCCACAGACTTCGATTATGTCGCCAACTTCGCTGT